>DAIQNC010000483.1:0-3743 GCA_036788655.1 Ktedonobacteraceae bacterium | reverse complement strand
GTTCTTGCAGCCCTATTGTTTTCTCCCTGGTGAGCGTGTACGATAACAATAACAGAGAAACGAACGTGACATAGTTGAAATGGTTGCTATGATACTTTTATACCATCTTAAACGATTCTTCGCAGTTTTAATAGGAGTGGTATTCTCACTGGCACTTTTGGGACTCTTTTTCCCTGTATCACCTGCACAGACTACTTCTGCTGAGGCCGCAGGATTTCCTATCGTCGGAGTCTTGCATTCTGGCGCACGACCAGAGGCGATGGCGGTAGATACTCAATCACATCTTCTTTATATTGCCCACGAATCGCCGGGATTCGTCGTTGCGTTCGATGCAGCACGAGGAAAAGTCGTCTGGCGTGTCAAGCTGGGCGATGTTGCTACCGATGTGCAGGTGGACAGTGCGAGTCACGTTGTGTTTGTCGCAAGCACTTCCTATAGACAGAACGAGAGCGATGTATTTGTACTGAACGGAACTACAGGGGAGACACTGGCAAGGTGGAAAACAGGTTCTGGTGATAATGGCATCGCGCTTGACGCGGTACGCCATCGTATCTATATATCCAGTGTGAATGACGGAACGATTGATGAATTTGCTACATCAGGACAATGGCAAGATGCTTCGACATCATTTCAGGATATACAACATACCATACTCCGTATAGGAACACATCCGCAGGGACTCGGAGTCAATACACGTCTGGGACGACTGTATGTCGCAGATTATGCCGAGCATATAGTGCGCGTTGTTGACGAAGCGACAATGCATGTGCTGGCAACGATACCAGTGGCAGACACACCTCTGCAACCGTTGCGTGTCGATGAGCAAACAGGGTATGTGTATGTTGTCTGCTCGACGGGGCAAGAACTCGATGTTATCGATGGCAACAAGAATGCGGTTATTGCACGAATTCCTGTTGCACCGTATCCAGAAGGCATCACGATTGATACAGCGACGGGTCGTATTTACATCGCGGATGAAGGTAATGATGAGCAGAGCAACAGCAATAAAGATGCGGGCAACACAATCACAGTGTTGGATGGCAAGACATTTCAACTGCTGGGAACGTTGCGCGTCGGAGCGGCTCCCGATGGTGTGGCTTCAGACCCGGCTCTGCATCTTGTCTATGTTGCGCTGGAAGATAGCAGTGCGGTAGCCGAGGTAAGCGATAGCGTCAATGTGCCATTACAAATCGACGAGACGCTTAATCAGGCTATCGACGCCCGCCGCGCAGTGGGATTGCTACAACAGGCGTCGATAGTCACAGCACTGCTTATGCTTGTGACGATGATGGTTGCGACCTGGACGACGTATATACGGAGTCGGAAGCCTCGAATCGCTGCTCAAGAGCGGCAGCATGAGACGGAAAGCCCTCGAACTGAGCCAGACGATGCGTCGTCTCTTGCAGAGACGCATACCCTTCACTCGTAAGATAGGCCAGTCCAGTACGCTTGAGGAAATCATAGACCGATGTACATGAGTAGGTATGAGCAAAACCGCCCGTTGGCAGGATAGCGTTCGTGCCGATGCTATAGTTGCCCATACTGATTGGCGTATATGACCCAAGTAGTATTTCACCTGCGTTCCGTAATTCAGGAAGTATTGCGAACGGTTCGCTTACCTGCACTGAGAGATGCTCCGGGGCGTACTCATTGACGAATGCTATAGCTTCATGCATAGTCGGTGCAAGGATAAGGCCCCCTGTTCCCTCAATGGACTCAAAGTTTTTGCGACAGAAGCTTTGACGGAGTTCTGGCAAGGCAGCAATTTTAGCAGGTAGCAGATCGAGAACAGCATCAATGAGTGTGCTGCTATCGGTGACGAGTAGACTGGACGAATCGGGGCCATGTTCAGATTCGATGAGCAGGTCGCGTGCCACTAGTTCGGGGTTCGCACTGACATCGGCAAGCAGAATAGACTCACTTGGCCCGGCTGGAAGCCCGACATCAACTGTCCCATAGAGCAAGCGTTTTGCGGCAGAGACATAGGCGTTGCCCGGCCCGGTGAGCTTGTGGACACGAGGGATGCTTTGTGTGCCATAAGCGAGTGCTGCGATAGCCTGCGCTCCACTGATACGGTAGATTTCATGGACGCCACACAAGTCGGCGGCTACCAGCGATGCCGGGTCAATAGCTCCATTCGCATCGGGTGCGGTACATGCGACAATACGTGGCACACCTGCGATACTCGCCGGAACTGCCAGCATATACATCACTGATGGAAATATACCCTTTTTCCCAGGTACACATAGCGCAACGCTACTAATCGGCGTCACCTTCTCTCCTGCCATAACACCGGGAGCTATCTGTGTAAAGGTCTCCTCATGTGGCATCTGTCGCTCATGAAATGTTCGCACATTCGCAACGGCGTGTTTGAGTGCGGCATATACCTGTGGGTCAAGTGTTTTGTGTGCATTGTCGATCTCTTCGCGGCTTACACGCAGCGTTTCAGGTGTCAAGTGTACTTGATCGAAACGCGCCATATACTCAATGAGAGCTTCGTCTCCCCGGTCTCGTACATCGCGCACAATAGGGCGTACATACTCCAGTAAATCGTCAATTTCAAGCTCCGCACGTTTCATCAAACGTGTTCGCTGTATCGTGTCCAATCGTTCCAGTTCGTAAAAGTGAATCATCCAGTGTTCCTTATTGTATGGATTATGGAAATCGTGTAGGGACAGATTCATCACGTCCGTCAAGCCCATCCCGACCTATCACCCATCATCGGACGGACGTGATGAATCTGTCCCTACACGATTTCCATAATTTCATGTGTCATCTGCATCATTATATCTCTTGTTATTGTACCGCGTTAACACGTTGCTTGTCGGCCTCTTCTGCGGCGGTGATATCGGATTTCATCCAACGTGCGCCGAGGAGTCCGACGAGACCTGCGATAACGAGGGCAGGAGTACAGGTGATGAGAAGAGCGTGGCTCAGGTCTTGCCCTGCCATATTATTAGCAAAGTGAGTACCGTGTGTCGGGTCGAACTGCGTGGCGAGGATACCGACGAGGGTAGGCGCGAAGGCGTCGCCGAGCAGATGCGCGATGAGCAAAGACACGGCTACGGCAGAGGCACGTAAGACCGATGGGACGACATCCTGCGTTGCGGCAGTGCTAGGTCCGTTGTAGATGCTGAGTAAGAGCGTAGTTAAGACAAAGAAAACGGTAAATATGCCGATGCTGTGATAGCTTATGGCGATTGCGAACGAGGGCGCACCCAGTAAGAAGCCAATGCCGCAGACCAGCACACGCGCCCCGGGATATCGCCTGTTGAGCATGTCTGCCATATAACCACCGAGTAACGTTCCTGCACCACCTGCAAGCACGATGACCGCGCCTGAAAATAATCCTGCCGCACCCGACGAGAAGCCAAAGGTATCTTTCTGTTGCAAATAGGTTGGCAAGAAGGTGACATTGACGCCGAGGACGAAGAAAGCGAAGACTTGCATAACTATCAGCACAATCACAGTTTTGATGTTGAGTAGCAGCTTGAACTGAGCGAAGACATTTTGCTGCGACTGTGTGGTGACGGGCGTATCGCGTCCAATCTCTTTTGACTCGGTAAGCTCCTCGATGGCAATGCTTGCGCTACTCGTGGAGTGTTGTTCCTGTCCTTCTTGTCCTTCCTGCTCTTCCTCGTCGGCCTGATTGCGGCGAGGCTCACGTACACGCCATGCAAAGAAGGCAAGTATTAAGCCGGGAATACCCGTGAAGAGGAATGCTAGCCGCCAGCTACCGGGAT
>DAIQNC010000482.1:3113-3752 GCA_036788655.1 Ktedonobacteraceae bacterium | reverse complement strand
CAATGGCAAAGACCCCGAAACGTTCGAGAAAGAGGTCAAGAAGAAATTTATCGAGGAGCCGGGTCAGATGAAGCTACTGATTGTGGTGGACAAGCTGCTGACGGGCTTCGATGCCCCACCAGCTACCTATCTCTACATCGACAAGCACATGCAGGATCACGGGCTGTTCCAGGCCATCTGTCGCGTCAACCGCCTGGATGGTGAAGACAAAACGTATGGCTACATCATCGACTACAAAGACCTCTTCAAGAGCCTCGAACAATCCATCAGCGACTACACATCGGGCGCACTCGATGGCTACGATGCCGCCGATGTGAAGGGACTGCTCAAAAATCGCGTCGCGGAATCACGTGAACGCCTCGAAGTGGCACGTGAGACTATCAAGGCACTGTGCGAACCCGTCGCGCCGCCGAAGAATACGCTCGATTACATCCGCTACTTCTGTGGTGGTGACACCTTAGAGAAGGATGCGCTGAAAGACAACGAGCCGAAGCGCATCGCCCTCTACAAGTTCACGACTGCCCTGCTTCGCGCCTATACCAACATTGCCGACGAGTTGCCAGAGGCAGGATACTCCGAGGAAGAAATTCGGCGCATTCAAAAAGAGGTCGAAGACTACACGATGGTACGCACCGAAGT
>DAIQNC010000482.1:0-3103 GCA_036788655.1 Ktedonobacteraceae bacterium | reverse complement strand
CGAGCGAGCGGTGATGCCATAGACCTGAAACGCTACGAACCCGACATGCGTTACCTGATCGACAACTACATCCGTGCCGAGGAGAGCGTCAAACTCTCGGCCTTCGACGATATCTCGCTGGTGCAGTTGATCGTGGAGCGTGGTCAGGATGCCTTCGATGACCTGCCCTCTGGCATTAGGAACAACAAAGAGGCAATGGCGGAGACCATCGAGAACAACCTGCGCCGTGTCATTATCGAGGACACGCCCATCAACCCCAGATATTACGAAAACATGTCGGAACTGCTCGACACGCTGATACAGGAGCGGCGCGAGCAGTCACGCACCTATGCGCAATATCTCGCGGGTATTATCGACCTCGCCAATCAAGTGCAGAACCCTACGGCAGGCTACCCCGGAACGCTGAATACGCCCGGCAAACGCGCCTTCTACGATAATCTGGATGGCGATGAGCAACTTGCGCTCAAGATACATGAGAACATTCAAGGCATAAAGAAGGATGGCTGGCGTAGCAGCATGATTAAGGAGCGCGAAGTGTTGTATGCTATTCAGAAAGACGTGCCGGATGAGGCATTGGCAAATAAGTTGCTTGAGATTGCGAAGAGACAGAATGAGTATTGAGATAGATAAGCATCAAATCAACGTCAACGGCATGGTCGTGGATGTTGTGCGTAAGGACATCAAAAACCTGCACCTCGCCGTCTATCCCCCGGCTGGTCGTGTGCGCGTTGCCGCTCCGCTCCGCATCAACGATGAGGCGGTGCGTCTCTTCACTCTCTCGCACCTCGGCTGGATTCAGCGACAACAGGCGCGATACGAGGCCCAGGAACGTCAATCCGCCCGTGAATACGTGAGCGGTGAAAGCCACTACTATCACGGAGACCGCTATCTGCTCGACGTAATCTACGACAAAGGTATACCTACTGTCACAATTCGCAACAAAAAAGTGCTTGAATTGCGAGTACGTCCTGATAGCGACACCGCCGAGCGCGAACATGTCCTCATCTCCTGGTATCGTCAGCAACTCAAAGCTGAGATACCTCCTCTGTTAGCGAAATGGGAAGCCATTCTCGGCGTCCATGCAGACGAATGGGGCGTCAAGCAAATGAAAACGAAGTGGGGAACCTGCAACATCCAGGCACGCCGCATCTGGTTCAACCTCGAACTCATCAAGAAACCGGGTCAGTGCCTGGAATATATCGTCGTCCACGAACTCGTCCACCTGCTCGAACGCCATCACAACGAGCATTTCGTAGCGCACATGAACCATTTCATGCCCTTGTGGGAACACTATCGGCAGGAGCTTAATCGCGCTCCGTTGGGGCATGAGGAATGGGATTACTAAAGGGCGTAGGGTGCGATGTATCAGGGCAGGGTGCGATAGAATCGGACCCCTACACTGTGCTAGCTTACATATTAGCTCAAATGATGCACAGTGTAGGGGTCTGATTCATCACACCCTGGAAACCATAGCGATGCCCAATTTAATTCAGGTACTGATATGCGGGTAGCGTCAGGAACTCGACGAAGTTGTCGTCGGTGATAATCTGGTCGATGAGCTTTGCGGCAGTATCAAATCTACGCTTCGAGAATTCTTCTTCACCGAGGCTCGTTTTGAGCTTGTTCATTTCATCGGCGAGCAGAGTGCGGAAGAGTTCGGGTGTGACTTTGCGTCCATCGTCGAGAACGCCTTTATCGTTGTGAATCCATTGCCAGACTTGAGCGCGAGCAATCTCTGTCGTCGCGGCATCTTCCATCAGGTTGAAGATGGGGACGCATCCGTTGCCACGCAGCCACGACTCCATATATTGCAGGCTCACGCTGATATTGTTGCGTAGCCCCTGCTCCGTGATGGTCCCTTCGGGAATGGCAACGAGGTCGGCGGCGGTGATATGCACATCATCGCGTTTACGATAAATCTGGTTCGGCGTCTTCATCACAGCGTCGAATTCTTCCATCGCTATCGGCACAAGTCCAGGATGCGCGACCCATGTGCCGTCGTGACCATCGGTGGCCTCACGTCGCTTATCGGCACGTACACGCTCGATGGCTTCTGCGTTGGCCTTCGGATTGTTTTTGATAGGAATTTGTGCCGCCATCCCACCCATTGCGTGTGCATTGCGGCGATGACAGGTCTTGATGAGCAGCAGCGAGTACGAGCGCATGAAGTGTGAGGTCATCGTCACCTGTGAACGGTCGGGCAGAATGTAGTCGTGATGATGCTGGAATTTTTTGATGGCACTGAAAATGTAGTCCCAGCGTCCGCAGTTGAGACCCGACGAGTGTTCGCGCAGTTCGTAGAGAATTTCGTCCATCTCGAAGGTTGCCAGAATGGTCTCGATGAGAACGGTTGCGCGAATTGTGCCACGCGGAATGCCTAGCTGCTGCTGTGCCATGATAAAGATATCATTCCATAGACGCGCCTCAAGATGGCTCTCCATCTTTGGCAGATAGAAGTAGGGGCCACTTCCTTTGTCGAGGAGTCGTTTTGCGTTGTGGAAGAAGTAGAGGCCGAAGTCGAAGATGCCGCCGGAAACCTGCTTGCCGTCAATGAGGACATGCTTCTCGTTCAAATGCCAGCCACGCGGACGCACGAGCAGGGTAGCAATCTTTTCGTTAAGCTTGTACTGCTTGCCCTCTGGACTGGTGAAGGTGATGGTACGGTCAATGGCGTCAATCAAGTTGATGTGGCCTTGAATCGTTGTTTCCCATGTGGGCGAGTGCGCGTCCTCGAAGTCCGCCATGAACATTTTTGCGCCGGAGTTGAGGGCATTAATTACCATCTTGCGTTCAACAGGGCCAGTAATCTCGACGCGCCTGTCCAGCAAATCCTGTGGAATAGGGCCGACAGTCCAGCTATCATCTTCGCGGATATGTGCCGTTTCGGGCAGGAAATCGGGGAATTTGCCTGCGTCGAGTTCCTTCTGACGTGCGGCGCGATGTGCCAGCAACTCTTCGCGGCGTTCCTCGAAGGCGCGAGAGAGCGTAGCCACAAAGTTCATTGCATCCGGCGTCAAAATCTGCTCGAACTCCGGTGTTATCGTACCGAGTATCTCTATCCCCTGTGCGTACTGCGTTGGACTGCTCATAGGTGTTCCTTTCT
>DAIQNC010000481.1:1840-3760 GCA_036788655.1 Ktedonobacteraceae bacterium | reverse complement strand
GTTTGATGAATTGCACTTGAGCGACAATGAGCAGCATATCGCCAAGCAGCCCGACCTCATCGGCTATAATCGCGTCGTCAAGGTGAGAAACCATCATGCCGATGTGGTCGTTCCCAGGACGCAGGATATCCTGGATTCGCTACCTGCTGAGACGCCTTTCTTTCTCTCCGTTGGCTTTTTCGAGACACACCGAGAGTTTCTGCCACCTGCCTCGCCGCAAGAGGCGAACTATTGTCTGCCGCCGCCTCACCTGCCCGATACTCCTGAGACGCGACAGGATATGGCGGCCTTCAAAGCGAGTGCAAAGTCGCTTGATTGGGGCATCGGAGCAGTGTTGGATATGCTGGAGGAAAAGGGTCTTGCGAACAATACGCTGGTCATCTGCACAACCGATCATGGCATTGCGTTTCCGGGAGCGAAGGCAACGCTCACTGATGCTGGTATCGGCGTCATGCTGATGATGCGTTACCCTGGCGAGTTTTCTGGTGGGCGAGTGATCGATGCAATGGTCTCACAAATCGACATTTTCCCGACGCTCTGTGACTTGCTTGACATTGAGCGACCCAACTGGGTGCAAGGCGTTTCGCTACTTCCATTACTCAAGGAAGAGGCCAGTGAAGTACGTACCGCCGTATTCGCTGAAGGAACCTATCACGCCGCCTACGAGCCACAACGCGCCATTCGTACTCGGCGTTGGAAGTATATTCGGCGTTTCGACAACTATCAAGGGCCAATTTTGCCGAACTGCGACGATAGCCTGAGCAAGGATGTGTGGCTCGATTATGACTGGCGGAATCGCCATATTGCCAGGGAGCAACTCTACGATCTCGTCTTCGACCCCAACGAATGTTGTAATCTGATAGAGCAGCCAGCACTGGCTCCGGTTGTGTACGAATTGCGCGAACGTTTGCATCAGTGGATGGAAGACACACACGATCCCTTGCTCGCTGGCCCCATTCTCGCGCCCGAAGGTGCTGAACTCAATCTCTTAGACCAGTATTCTCCTGCCGAACCAACGGTGGTTACGCATCTGGAAACCCATGTTGTGGCGTGATGATGAACTTTTAGAAACGAAATCGGCAATCACGTCCGTGCCTACAGGGATGATCAGCTCGCACGGACGTGATGAATCTGTCCCTACCTGATTGCCGATGTTGAAGGTGAAACTTCATTATCACGCCCGTCCGTCAGGAACACAGCCGTGATAAATAACGTCACAACATGGGACAGGGACGGACGTGATACATCACGTCACAACATGAAGGGGGATGTATTATGTCGAATGGGAATGCGCTCTCTGAGCCACCAGACGCTTTTCATATCATGCTCAAGCCGCGTGGTGCTATCTGCAATCTCGATTGCACCTATTGCTATTATCTGTCGAAGGAATTGCTCTATCCCGGCAGCCGTTTTCGCATGGCGAGCGACTTGCTGGAGGACTACACACGCCAGTATATCGAAGCGCAACGTGTGTCGGAGGTGACGTTCGCATGGCAGGGGGGCGAGCCGACGCTGATGGGTCTGGATTTCTTTCGGCTCGCGGTCTCGCTTCAAGAGAAATATCGGCGTCCTGGAATGCATATCCAGAATACGCTCCAGACAAATGCTACGCTGCTTGATGAGGAGTGGTGTCGTTTCTTCCGTGAGTATGACTTTCTGATAGGGGCGAGTTTGGATGGGCCGCGAGAGCTGCATGATGCCTATCGCGTCGATAAAGGTGGCAAACCGACGTTTGATAAAGTTATGCACGGCATACATCTTCTTCAGCAAGCAGATGTTCCCTTCAATATCCTCACAACGGTTCATGCCGCCAACGCCGAGCATCCCTTAGAGGTGTATCATTTCTTGCGTGATGACGTGGGGGCGCAATTCCTACAGTTCATTCCTATTGTTGAACATATGAATGAAGCTCGTCCACTG
>DAIQNC010000481.1:0-1818 GCA_036788655.1 Ktedonobacteraceae bacterium | reverse complement strand
CAGGAACAACAGAGACTATAGACACAACAGGAACAATGGAAGCAGCGCAGGTAACAACGCGCTCAGTTACCGGAAAGCAATACGGGGAATTTCTCATCAGCATCTTTGATGAGTGGGTGCGGCACGATGTGGGGCAGGTCTTTGTACAACTCTTCGATATCGCGTTAGGAGTATGGATGGGGCGACGTGCTGGCCTCTGCATCTTCGAGGAGACCTGCGGCACAGCACTGGCAATGGAACACAATGGCGACCTGTACTCCTGCGACCACTTCGTTGAGCCGCGCTACAAGCTAGGAAATATGCGCCAGCTTCCGATGCTCGATATGGTACGCTCACCACAACAACGGCAATTCGGCGAGGCAAAACGCGAGACACTACCACGCTACTGCCGCGAATGCTCAGTTCGTTTCATGTGCAATGGGGGGTGTCCAAAGGATCGTATCCTGACTACTCCTGATGGGGAAATGGGTTTGAACTATCTCTGCGAAGGCTACAAGGCATTTTTCACGCACATCGACCATCCGATGAAACGCATGTCCGAGGAGCTACGAGCAGAACGACCAGCTGGCAACATCATGTATCTACTACGCCAGGAAGCTGCGGATTTGCAACAACGCTTCGCACAGGCCAGGCGCAACGACCTATGCCCCTGTGGAAGCGGCCTCAAATTTAAAAAGTGTCACGGGAAATAAACGGAAAATCCCATGTTGTGCCGTGATTTATCACGGCTGTCCGTCCCCATGTTGTGCCGTGATTTATCACGGCTGTCCGTCCCCATGTTGAGCCGTGGTTATCACGGCTGTGCGCCGAATTTTGTGATACAGCCGTGATGAATCACGGCACAACATGGGAGGATAAATGTATGTAATATACATATGGCAAGAGGTATTCAAATCTTGCCTCTTGCCATATGTATATTGTTACCATAAGGAATGCAGGTTCTCAGTAGCCTGTTGATGTTGCTTCGCATGAGCGTGAACTGCACGTGAAATGTCCTCGTGATGTTGTGAGAGCCATTCGAGTAATTGGAGCGCATCTTCGCTACTCATGCGTGTGCTAAAGCCTGTTGATTGTCCAAACGAGTGACTGTAGAGACGTAAAGCGTCGTTTTCAAGGGTGAATTCACAACCACCGATACGTGTGCTATCAAACATGATTTTTTGCTCCTTTGCCGGACACCTTCTTTTTCCACCGGACGTTCTACGCTGAACGTTCTCGTATTCATAATGATAGCGCAAAAATTGCCAAAATTGTACGGGGATAAAAAGCACATAATGGGGATGTGATATGTATATTTTGTACATATCGGTGTTGCTACCAGGGTGTGATAAATCAGACCCCTACACTCTGGTGGTAAACTTTCCACATAATATCGAGCAAGCCACCAAAGTGTAGGGGTCTGATTTATCACACCCTTGCAACCCTCTCATCCCCTTGCAACCCTTGCTAACTTTGGCACTCTTTGATACACTGATACGTATCTCATGTAATATATAAAGGAATGATGAAGATAGATGTCGATGAATTCTATGCAAGAATTTGATGAGCAGCATCCGCACGGGGGCAACTGGCTCCGTGAGATTGTCTTTGGCCTCAATGATGGTCTGGTGACGACGCTGGTGTTCATCATGGCGGTCAGTGGTGCTGCCCCCGGACATTTGCTGATTATCGTGCTGGGCGAGGTTTTTGCGGGCGCGGTCTCGATGGCTCTCGGCGGCTACCTCTCGGCACGTACTGAGCAAGAGGTGCTGGCACAGCGTATCGCCACCGAACGCTACGAGATCGAGCATGAGCCGGACGAGGAACGCGCCGAGCTAC
>DAIQNC010000480.1:0-3761 GCA_036788655.1 Ktedonobacteraceae bacterium | reverse complement strand
TGCCCCCAGGCCCGCGTGTTGGCGAGCCCATACGTCACGCGGTAGGCGCGGCTCACCTTCCCTGGTATGAATAGGTGTCTCCGCATTGATACGCATGGCGACAGGCACAACATCCTCTGTTTTACTCTTTCGTGTGGTTCCTGCGATGATGTAGCTTTGTGGATGTGCAGGGTCAGGAGCTATGCCGACAACGGTAACGAGTTGGCTTTTGTGGATGAGCGCGTCGATTTGCCCCTGTGTTAGTGCTTGAGCTGTAAGCACTTTGTCTGGAAGCGATGTGTCAATCTTTTGCTGTATTGGTGATGTGTTCAAGCTGCGAGATGGCTGAGAGAAGAGAGTATTGTCAGAGGTACGTGGCACAGCAACGGCGACGGCGTGTGGCATCACATCAATGCGATAGGTGACGAGTACCTGTGAAGGGTCTGTCTGGTGTTCCAGCGCGTTCTGCTCGGATGAACTGAGCAAGTCATGCAGTGCTACAGAGCCGCCATCCAGTTGTATTTGTATATGGGCAGGTAGTGTGAGTGTGAAGTGAGTATCCTGGAGTGCGACTGTCTCTGTTGTGTCAGGACGTTTTCTCAGGAAAAGCGATGCTACCTGTTGTGTCATCTTGATCGCGTTTGCGTCGGTCATGATACAGATATCAAGTTTGCCATCGTCGATGTAGGCATCAGGATTCAGCACAAGTGCATCACCATAACGGCGCGTATTTCCGACCACGATTTGTATCGCTTTTCCACGCCATGCCTGCTCCATCGTTGCCTGTTCTTTTTGTTTCCCTGGCTCTCCCTGATTCCCTCGCTCCTCTTGCCCATCTTGTTCTTGCTGTTCGTCGTCTGCATGTGTAGATGTATCCTTTTCGACAGGGAATATCTCGACATAAAAAGGATGCTGCGTAGGAAGCTCTTTTGTCGCGGCAACTTCGTAGGCAAGTGATCCTATACGATCTTTGAGTGACTTCGAGGTGTGGCTGATGATAGCGGCGTCGATACCGAAACCTGCTGTGAGCAGAAAGTAGTGTGCATTCTTGCTGTGAGCCTTGTTGTGAGTCTTTTGCTTCTGATGCTGGGCGGCTGGAAAGACGACTCTCTCGACGGAGATACGCCCGACATCGACGAGCCGCACGTCGCTATTGATAAGAGCAAGAGCTGCCTGTACCGGGTCGGTAGGATAACCTATTTCGTGTACCCATTGATTTGCCGTTCCACCAGAAATAGCACCCACAACGGGCCTGTGACTCTTTCCAGTTTTACCGCTTTTGTCCTCTTTACCGCCTTGTGCCTGTGACGACATCACGGCGGCTTCCATCACCTTGCTCACCGTGCCATCTCCGCCGTGCGCGATGAGCAAGTCGTAGCCAGCAAGAATAGCCTTTTCTGCCAGCGTCTTCTCCTGTCCCCCGTATTCGACCAGCACGTTGTCGATCTTCCAACCTGCCGCCGCAAACACCGTCATGATGTCGGGGAAGCGCGTCAAATCCTCTCCACCATGCGGATTGATAATCAAATAGCCTTTTTTGCTATGCATAACCTTTCATCTCCCTTATCTGTAGTGCGACACTTCATTGTCGGCGTGTTCCTTATGACACCGGATGATATAGACCCCGACAATGAAGTGTCGCACTACATGTTAGTCAAGATACGGGCAATAAAGGCGTACAGTTTCACGCATAACCAAAAAGTTCACAGGAAATCTTTATCTCACCTTGAAGGTTTTTTGAAGGTTGTTTGCTATACTACACCATGCTCACCATCACCTGACGACGTTCATAATCGAGGAAGGTTTCATAACCGAAAATGTTGGAGCAACGCTGAGATGTACGGGCATAATTCATTACACCCTGCTCACACACCACCAACGTTCAATCCCATTGAGATGTACGGGCATAATTCATTACACCCCTTCCCCCACTACGCACGTTCCATCACATACAACAACGTTCATTTACGAACGGATTTCGTCCAATAATCGCCGCGCCGCCGTTTCGATTGCCGCCAGTTCGTGATGTTGTGCTTCCTCAAGGACTGCTAGAAGTTCGTGGTGTGCTTTGTTCGTTTTGCCATACAGGAGTGATATCTGAGCGTGGACGAATTGGCCTCGTATACGTGCCTGTGCATCTAGCTCTTCGAGGGCAAGGGCGCGTTGAACGTCTTGTTCTGCGTGGGACAGGAAGCGGTTGCGTCTGCCCTGATGCAACTGCTCGGCACGTGCCTGCGTTAGCCGATAGGCCGCGATACCGACGAGGGCGTTGCCAATCCACGACCTGTTGCGCAGACTCCACCCTATGCGCATTGCTTTGAAAAGGCAGGTTTGCGCCTCTGTCAATTTACCCTGCTTCTGAAGCACGTCGGCAAGGTCTACGTTCCAACGGTTCTCGTATTCGCGGTCTTGCACCGTGCTGGCAATCGAGATAGCACGTTTATACCATATCTCCGCCTCGTGTGGCTTACTGGCGATTGTGGCAAGCTTTGCCATGTTACTGTAGATAACGGAACTGAGCGGCTCGTCTCCGATACGTTCCGCCAGCTTGAGCGAGCGTTGCAGGGCGTGTTGCGAGGCATCATATTCGCCGCGTGTCAGATGAATATAGCCAATATCGCATTGCACATGCGCGATTTCACGTACCTGATCATACTGCTCGAACAAGGCAAGCGCGTCCTGCAAATGTGTTAATGCAAGGCTCAACTCTCCCTGACTATTCATAATGAGGCCAAGTTGCCTGTGAACACGCCCAATATCGGCAGGGTCGCCAAGCAATGTTCGTTGAATGCGCGTCATATATCCACCATCACCTGGAATGTCAGACGAATGAACGTGCAACAAGTATGGGTGCGATGTATCGCTACTATTGGATAGCGTTTGGGCCATGCGCTCGAATTGCGCCAATGATTCCTGCGTTGCATACAGTGCCTCATCGAAGCGACCATCGAGCAGGAAGAGGCCGCCATCTTGATAACGCAGTTTTGCCCATGCGTATCCAGTGGTGATGCCGTGTTCGCGCAGCTCCTCTTCTCCACGTTCGCAGCAACGTCGAGTTTCGGCACTGTTTCCTTGATATCGCCATGTACGGCTAATTTCGCCCCAGATGAGGGCTTGAACCTGCGCTTCGTAGATATGCGCTACATGAGCTTCTGGCGATTCGGTATTGAGGGCCGAATCGATAAATCGTGGCCCTACATGATGGAAGTTTGCGTCAGGGAATGAGGCGGTCAGGAGTTTGCCACGCGCATCCAGAAGTTGCTCAAAATAGTGGCGTGCCTCGTCCCATTTACCGAGTATCATGCTACATTCAGCGAGGCGTTCAAGCAGATAGGCGCGATGTGCGCGATATGCATGATTTGATGAAGTAGATTGCAGGATACGGATTGCGTTGGAAGTTTGCTCACAATGTTCCAGCGCGACACGGTAATGGTGCATCGCCTCGGTGAAGACGGAGACAGTGTAGGCCCGGTTGCCGGCCAGTGTTGCGTAGTGGAGTATCTCACTGGCATCCGCTCCGCTCTCGATGAGGTGATAGGCAATGGTTGCTGCGACCTCTTCCTCGCGCCCTTTATACATACGTTGAATGACGAGGGCAGCACGTTGATGGATGCGTGTGCGCCGTGTGGCAGAGTTGCGCTGATAGAGATGGCTTGCCAGCAATGGATGCCAGAATGAGTAGGTGACTCGCGTTTGATTGCGTAGCCCCTCGTTCTCTTCGGTCAGTACACGCGCCTGAATCGCCTCTTCCAGCAGGTCGAAGAGCCTGTCTTCGTCCTCGT
>DAIQNC010000479.1:3246-3765 GCA_036788655.1 Ktedonobacteraceae bacterium | reverse complement strand
TTTTATGCTTTCCAATGGACGTGTCAAAACGTTAGTAGCAGGTATAGAGCAACATATGCGCTGCCCCAACTGTCATACGCTTAATCCAATAAACGCGAAGTTTTGCCTCGAATGTGGCAATCGCTTGATTGTGTGTCCAAATTGTGGGACAGTCAATCTGCCTTTCGCTAAATTTTGTATCGAATGTGGTACGTCATTACAGACACAATCCTCACAGCAAGCACAAAAAGTGCAATCCTCAACGCAAGAAGTGTCATCATTAACGGAACAGGGAGATACTGGCCCCATGCCGGGCGTCATTGTTGATGCTACTCCCACATCTACTGTAGAGGAAGAGCGACAGTTGACAGGTCCGTTACCTGTGGGTACGCTCACAGGTTTCAATGCATCAGCAGTTCCACCCACGCCCGAAGTGCTGTTGCCACCAGAGGAGCGGCGTGTCGTCACAGTCATGTTCGCCGACATCATCGGCTCGACTCCACTGGCAGACCGACTAGACCCCGAAGATATGCGAGCCAT
>DAIQNC010000479.1:0-3236 GCA_036788655.1 Ktedonobacteraceae bacterium | reverse complement strand
CAACCTGATGACGCAACAGCTTCGTAAGCATGGTGGAACCGTCGAGAAGTATATCGGCGATGCGGTGATGGCAGTCTTCGGTACGCCCGTTACGCACGAAGATGACCCTGATAGAGCGATTCGTGCCGCTCTCGATATGCAGACCGCTCTTGCAGATTTTAACGAGCAACGCCAGGCGCAGGACTCCGACGCGATACGTCTACAAATGCGTATCGGCATCAACACGGGCGAAGTAGCCTTGCCGGGTAGCGAGTATCAGCGTCGTGACTTCCTGATTACGGGCGATGCAGTCAATGTGGCGGCACGTCTGCAACAAATCGCGTCGCCGGATACCATTCTTGTCGGTGAGCGCACCTATCAGGCAACGCGCCTTGTCTTCGAGTATCAGGCACTCGCTCCTGTGCAGGTCAAGGGCAAGCAAGAGTTGATACATGCCTATGTGGTGCAGGGATTGCGTAACCGCACCTCGATTGTCGCGCAACATCCACGCGGTATCGAGGGGCGACAGGTGCAACTTGTCGGGCGTTCGCTCGAATTGACGCTGCTGCATACCAGTTATGCACGTGTCCAGGCCGAACGTAGCACCCACCTCATCACCATTCTTGGCACACCTGGTATTGGCAAGACGCGGCTCGTGCGTGAGTTCATTGCACGTGAACAGGAACTGGCGAAGAATACGGTTCCGACGGTTGCTCCGCTTGTTTTAGAGGGTCGCTGTCCGCCCTATGGTGAAGGTATCACCTACTGGCCTCTCATCGAAATTCTGCGTTCGTTGCTGAATGTGCAGGAGAACGATACGAATGAGATATTGCAACAACGTTTCGCCGAATTTGTGCGCGAGACGCTGACACGTGCGAAACGTAGTGAGTTAGCGGATGAGCTTATCACTACCATTCTTCGCAGTATCGGACGCAACATCAGTGGGTACACGTATGCCGAGAGCGATTTCGAGGCGCGTAACGCTCTGCTGAGTTCGAGAGATAGCACGAGTCGTGAGCGTACACGCCGCGACTCGCAGCGCAGTTATAGCGGCTATAGCGGCTATGCGCCGAGTGTGCGCCAGACAAATTCGCAGGTGGTGCTATGGCGAGCATGGCGTGTGCTACTCGAATCGCTGGCTCAAAAGCAACCGCTCATTATTGTTATCGACGATTTGCAGTGGGCAGATGAGGCTTTGCTAGACTTACTTGCGTACCTGACCGACCGCATCACGACGGTTCCTATTCTCTTCCTCTGTCCCGTGCGTCCCGATTTCTTCGACCGACGACGCGACTGGGGCGGTGGACAGCGCAATTTTACCACCATCGAACTCGAAGCCCTCTCACCTGATGAGAGCAACGATCTCGTCGATGAACTGCTGGACTCGAAGAACATTTCAGAAATTCTGCGCTATACCATTCTGGCACGTGCAGAAGGCAATCCCTTCTTTGTCGAAGAGATTATTCGTATGTTCATCGACCAGGGACTGCTCACGCAGGAGCCTGACGAGCATGGCACTATGCATTGGCGATTTGGGGGTCAACGTGATGGGCGTATCAACGAATTGACCACGCTTGCCAGTGGTGGTTTAGGCGGTGGCCTGGGCGGTACGTTAGAAGCCACCGATGATGACCTCATCAACATGCATTATGTGCTACCTCTGCCGCGTGTCCCCGATACGATTCAAGGGGTGTTGGCGGCACGTGTCGATTTGTTGCCACAGCTCGAAAAGCTCATGCTGCAATATGCGGCAGTGGTTGGACGTACTTTCTGGCTCTCGGCCCTGCTCGAACTTGCAGCAGACCTCTCACGCGACACGGTGGTGGAACTGCTGGACTCGCTCATCCAGCGCGATTTCATCAGTGAGGAGAGCGAGAGCCGCATTCGTGGTCTGGTCGATGATGACCGCGTATACAGCTTCAACCATGTGCTTATCCGTGATGTCGTCTATAACAACATTCCACGGACCCGTCGCTCACAGGAACATGCTCGTCTTGCCTTCTGGCTAGAGGAACAGACATCAGCACGGCGTGAGACGGAGTTGCTTGCCTACCACTATCAACAAGCTCTGGCAACATGGTCGGGGGCGGTAACACCCGTCGAGATGACCGATAACACTGATACTGTGGTAGTGCTGACACGTGCAGAGCTACGCCGTCGTACAATACACTACCTGTCGCACGCTGGCGATCAGGCACTCGATAGCTACTATACGTTACGCGCTCTACAGGCATACAACGATGCCTACGAACTTATGCAGGATTACGAGGCCGACAAGACGGTGCTTTCTGCGATACATGAGAAGCTTGGAGACGCCTATTTGCAGCGTGGCAACATCGACGAGTCATGGAAAGAGTATTTGCTGTCCTTGAAATTGCTGACGGACAATACAGAACCTGAACAGGAGCATGAACAGAACGAAACGCCGCCTCAGAAAGCGGATGTCGCGGATTTGCTCTATCTGTATGAGCGGCTCGCGGAACTCTCTACACGCTGGCTAGGTAGCTTCGATACGCCGCCGAATGCGGATGAGGCACGTCGTTACATCGATCTGGGTTTGTCTCTGATTGATGGCACATCGTTAAGTCGGGAGCGCGTGGCCTTCTTGACCTATCAAGCCTTCTGGTATATTCGCCAGTTGGAGACGACAACAACCGCGCAACGGGTCGAACTCGCGGAGCAAGCCCTGGCGAGCGGTCACGAAGCTCTACGCCTTGCCGAGAAACTCGACAATCCTGCCGCACTCTCCGTCACACTGGATGCGCTCGGCTTCATCTATACGCAGTATCACAAATATAAAGAGGTGCATCAGATACAGCACCGTCGTCAGCATCTGGAGGCTCAAATAGCGGATCGAGAGGAACTCAACGATCTCTACATCTCGCTGGGCAAAATTCATGAAGAGATTGGCGATTATCCTACTGCGATGATGTGGTTTGGACGTGCCTGGAACAACGCGCAGACGATGGAGAGTCCCTCGATGCTGCTCAATAGTATGGCGTGGCGCATGTGGACATGGTTGCAGTGGAATCGCTGGCAAGAGGCACGTGAGGTTGCAGAGGAGATACTGCACCTCGTTGAGCAGTATCAGCATGAGGAGAAGCGACAATTGTGGGCGTTGGAGACGCTGGCAACTATCGAGTATCGCATGGGCAATCAGGAGCAGGGTGATAGCTATGCGCGTCAGTACAAACGTATCTCAGACCTGCAAGCGGCACGTGCTGGCAATCCGCTTTCCGCCTCATCGACGACAATGC
>DAIQNC010000478.1:0-3775 GCA_036788655.1 Ktedonobacteraceae bacterium | reverse complement strand
AACGCCCCTACGATAATTTGGAAGTATATGTACATACGTGCGAAAGAAAGACGTGGTGAAATGAACGCAACTGAAACATCGCAAACAGCACCCACAGCACCGGCCCCTCGTCGGGTAGGGCCACTAACATACGTGCGACCCGCGATTGCAATGGTCTTGTTGTTTACTATCATAACAGGACTGATTTATCCAGGAATTGTGACCGGGCTGGCACAACTGATTTTCCCGAATCAGGCGAATGGAAGTTTGCTCACTGTCAATGGTAAAGTTATTGGCTCTGACCTGATTGGGCAGTATTGGACTTCGACGAAATACTTTCATGGTCGTCCCTCGGCGACGGTCAATCCGAGTACAGGCTCACCGTCGCCATATGAGGCCGATAACTCATCTGCCTCGAATATAGGGCCGACGAATGGTCAACTGATACAAGGCAATGGCACAACGGTCACAATTGCGAAGGGAACACCCGTACCTGCAAATGCGACACCCGTAGCTGGAAAAGCGAATACATACTACGTTCCGGGTAGCTATCTCGGCGTCAAGAACTACGCTGACCAGTTCCGCCAGGAGAATGGCCTTGCACCGAATACGCCATTGCCATCGGATATCGTGACGGCATCGGGTTCTGGACTTGACCCGGATATCTCGATTGAGGCGGCGATGTTGCAGGTCAATCGAGTGGCTCAGGTGCGTGGTCTATCGCCAGATTCGATTCGTCAACTTGTGAATGCTCATATTCATGGACGCTTCCTGGGCATTTTTGGCGAGCCATACATCAATGTGCTAGAGTTGAACATGGCACTCGATAACTTGAAATAATCCCTGTCAGGTCAGATAACATATGAGCCAAGAAAAACCTGATACGCTGCGCGAAGATGGTCGCCCCGATCCTGAGTCGCTCCTGACACGCTATAATCTTCGTGATGAGCCAGTAGACGAAGAGGATGAAGAGGATGAAGAGGGAGAACATCCCTCTTCATCCTCTCAACCGCATGAACATCGCCGAAGGCGTGGGCGTTTACGTGTCTATCTTGCGGCTGTCGCTGGCTCAGGCAAGACGTATGCAATGCTTGCTGAGGGTCACAGACGGGAAGCACGCAAAACCGATATCGTAGTCGGCTACGTGGAGACGCACAAACGTCCTCAAACCGAGGCGATGTTAGGCGACCTTGAAGTGATTCCGCGCAAAAAAATCACCTATCGAGGTGTGACGCTAGAGGAGATGGATACCGAAGCCATTATTCAACGTCATCCACAGGTGGTGCTGGTTGACGAACTGGCTCATACCAACGTTCCCGGCTCAAAACACGCGAAGCGATATCAGGATGTAGAAGACTTGCTCAATGTGGGCATCGATGTGGTGACGACGCTCAATATTCAGCACCTTGAAAGCCTCAACGATGTCGTTGCCAGCATCACAGGCGTCCGTGTGCGCGAAACGCTGCCAGACCGTATACTGGACGACGCCGACGAAGTTGAACTGATCGACATCTCTCCTCACGCATTGCGCCAGCGTATGCGTCACGGCAACATCTATCCACCGGAGCGAATCGAGCCAGCGTTGCACAATTTCTTTCGAGAAGGCAATCTAACTGCTCTACGAGAACTGGCATTGCGTCGTACCGCCGAAAAAACTGAGTCACAGCTTCAACGATACATGGCGGATCATCAAATTACAAGTCTTTGGCCCGCCACTGAGAAGGTACTGGTAGGATTCGATGCGCGTCCACACACGAGGCAGGTAATACGCGATGCATGGCGACTTTCACATGGTCTCCATGCAGACCTCATTGCCGTCATCATTCAACCAGAAGGCTACCTCGCCTTCACAAGCAAGCTCATCAGGATGCTTAGATATTGGTCTGATGCTCCACGACAACATGAACTGGCATTGAAACGTATCGAAGACCATGCACGACTGGCGGAAGACCTCGGAGCTGAGGTGATACGTTTGAATAGCCGCGATATTGCGAAATCACTGGTGATGATAGCGAAAGAGCGACAAGTGACACAAATTGTACTTGGTCAACCTGCACGCTCATGGTGGGAAGAAATCTTACGAGGCTCTATCGTCAACCGCTTGCTGCGATTGAGTACAAACATTGATATTCATCTTGTCCCCCGCGAACACGACGAAAATTTCTGAACCGTCACCTCATAGAAACGTTATTCTATTGAGAGCAGTATGATATTTGTGGAAAAATAGGAAGTTGAGCAGGGGGGTAAAGGGCATGGATAGGATATTGTGACTCAGCCGGGTCACAGCGAGATTGCAAGCTCAACTTCCTGTATTCAGTGTACATATTTTCACAACAAGCAACCAATGTTTCATTGCGTGTCATTGTATTGCATGTATCAATCTATTATAGATGTCTGCAACCAGGTAGGGACAGGTGTATCACGTCCGTGTAACAATGTTAGTAAGGCTACATGGACGTGATACATCTGTCCCTACCTGGTTGCCAAGATATTAATCTATATCCTTCTGCGGTTGTTCAGGCGTGGGACGAGTAAGAAGCCGAGGATCAGACCTGCGACAAGGCCACCGATGTGAGCCTGAATAGCAATGGCACTTCCCGGCAGGAGTCCATACACAAGGTTGAGGCCGAGCCAGAATATCCAGTTGCTGATTGCTCCACGCCCGTAGACGCCGAGTGCGCGTCGATTGACGATGAAGAAGACACCAAAAGCTCCAAAGACGCCGAAGATGGCTCCCGATGCGCCCAGTGCATCCGGCCCAAGCTGATGCAAGCCAAACACATAGTAGGCAAAGTAGGCAAGTCCACCCAGAATGCCAGTCACAAAGTAAATGACGAGGTATCGCCATTTACCGTAGAAAATTTCGACGCCGCGCCCGATGAAGTAGAGCGAGAGCATATTGAATCCAATGTGAAAAATGCCAGCGTGCAGGAACATGGCGGTGAAGATGCGCCAGTATTCGCCATTCATAATCGCGCCGTTATCCTGTATACCGGCGGCAACGATGTTCGGATAAAGCAACGAGAGAACCCAGACAATGACGTTGATGACGATGAGCGAGTAGGTGATGAGACTCGGATACTGACTCAAGACGAAGCGAGTACGAATCATTTGACGCCGCATCGGACTCGGTGGTGTCCAGGGTGGCACTTGTTCGCGCTCCTGACGCGGTTGTGGTTGCTGTACTTGCTGAGGCGATGAAGTGCGCGACGAATATGGATTATCCTCGACGCGGTTCATTCCATTATCTTGCTCAGGTGGCGTCGCTGTTCCAGAATAGCCCGTTATATATGGGTTAGGAGTATCGTTATTAGGCGTAGGTGGGTAGGTTGGGCGTCCTGCATATGCCGATGGCACTGGTTCGGCAGCAGGGAAGACGTTCTCGAAACGTCCTCCGAATGAGAGACGTGCTGCTCGCGCTCGTGCAAGGTTCGCGTCGTAATCTTGCCGTTTGAGACGAAGCAGATAGGAGCGCAATGCGTGAACATAGGCAAGACCAGGATTTTGCGTGTTAACAGTATCGACCTGCTGTAATGCGGAGTCATAACGTTTATCCAACACATCTATCAATGCCTGTGCAATCATGCTCTCGATGCCATCGGCTGGTTCGAGTTGCTGTACATGCTGACTTGCAGTACGTACAATGTCATAGTTGCCGAGGGCAAGATTTGCCTCTGCCAGTCCCAGACGTGCTACTGGATTATTCGGCTCTAATTGTGCGGCATGTGCATAGGCAATTGCTGCCTCTCGACCTTGCCCCTGTGCGAGCAAGCGTTTTCCTTGCTCAAGGTAGGTC
>DAIQNC010000477.1:0-3782 GCA_036788655.1 Ktedonobacteraceae bacterium | reverse complement strand
AAAACAGTATATGCAATTATGTTATTAGCCTACTCTTGTAAGGAGCGTCTACTATGGATTATTCACAGCGTTCATTTGAAGATAGAGATGATGAGAATGAGCAGAAGGGGTTAATTCCACTACAGAAAAATCTTCCTGCTGTACTGTACAATTCTCCTGTGCCACGTAGTGTAGCGGCAGGCGTGGGAGCCGTCGCCCTCGGTATGGGTCTGGAGTTGTTGCGTCGTGGCTTGATAGCACGCCTCTCTACGCCAGCGAAGCCTGTACAGAATGCACTGCCGACACTGCACGGTATCAAGGATATTTTGATGCCACAGAACAACAAACCTGTTAAACTCCCAAAGGGCTATCAGATTGAAGAAACAGTGGTCTATATGCGGCGCGTCATTCGCCGTGAAGACTAATCAATGATGCCGAGTGCGGAGAGTTAAAGCAGTGCATAAGCGAAAAATACAGGTACATAATTGGAAGAGATTCAGACAACGGTTATGTATATCTCTATTCCTTTCAGGCTTTGCGTGTCTGCTATCACTGCTCCTCTCCGCCTGTTCGCTAGTTGCGAGTACATGGCAAACAGGTACTTTGACGCATCAACATATTGTCGCATTGACAGTTGATGCGAAAAATCCGCAGCTTATCTATGCAGGAGATGTCCTGGGAAGTATCTATGTCAGTACAGATGCCGGACAGCACTGGACGGAACGTAGCTCTGTTTCCACTTCGCCTGTCACATTGCTAACACTTACCGCAGACCCATCTGGTGCAAAAATCTATGCCGCGACGAATACAGGACTCATTGTCAGCATGGATAACGCGCAATCATGGCATCCTGTAAGCACCGCAATTTTGCCAGCAGATACATATACCGCTCCGGCTTTTGTCGGTACAAAGCAGGTATATATTGGTACACAGCATCATGGCCTCTTCGTTAGCAATGACGATGCGTCAACATGGCATCCTGAAAATGCCGGATTGTCGTCTTCCATTGCTATCAATGCTATTACCTACGATGAGTTGCACCATAGACTGTGGCTGGCAACTTCTGGTGGTGTCTATCGCTCAAATGATAGTGCTACATCCTGGCAAGCTATGAATACAGGCTTTCCCACCGAAACTATTGCTACGGCGATACAACCTGCCGCAAATGCTGGTGGTGACTCCTCTCTTGTCTATGCTGGCACAACGAAGGGTTTTTATCTTTCTTCCGACTCAGGAGCGCATTGGATGGGAATACAAGTTCTGCAATATGTGTATATTCGCCAGATACTTGTCGATTTCCGTAGCAGAAATGCTGCAACCGTGTATGCCGCCACAAATG
Organism: Ktedonobacteraceae bacterium; assembly: GCA_036788655.1. Classification (GTDB taxonomy): domain Bacteria; phylum Chloroflexota; class Ktedonobacteria; order Ktedonobacterales; family Ktedonobacteraceae; genus JBBQVS01. Next base: position 2,464 of record DAIQNC010000477.1, on the reverse strand, counting down.
TAGGTTTGTTTCGTAGCGATGATAGTGGGCAAAACTGGGCTGGCATTGGTAATGCTATTCCACGTGACCAGACCGTGTATGCACTGGCTATTGGAGCGAAACAGGCAGCACAACTGTACGCAGTCTCGAACAATGTCTATCTCTACCCCGGTACGAGCAGTACAGGCATCGACCCCTTGCGTGTTCTCTCGCTACTAACAATCGTGCTTCTGTTCGTCATTCTGTTTTATGTAACCCGCCGTGAAATCAGACGCAATCGCAAGAAGCCCCGGCAACCAGATAAGACAGAGACGAAAGCATCCAGTCCTGCGAAATAGATTGGTGATACACATGTCCGAACGAATTTGTTTATCATTTACAATCTCATCAATTGTTGCAGTGGTTGGAAATTTTGCGTTGGTTCGATGCGTTCGTGATGAAATTGTTCACCTTCCCAGTAGATTTTGTGAGCCATCATGCCATCTTCTGCCGCAATGATCTTATATTCCTGACCGCGAACCTGTAATGCACACATATCATCGAGGCCAATACCGATGCCAGGTGTATTTTTCATCATGCGCGTGAACTCTTCAAGGCGAAAATCTTCGCGTTTCATATGTGGACACATGGCAATATCCACGAGGCCGAGACATTCGACACGCACGGTTTTTACGCCTACTTCACCTTCGATGATAGGCGCATCGCTATTGGCATACTTGAACCAACAATTAGCTCCTGCGCTCAGTCCACTCAGGATAGTACCACGTTCCCCGGCATCGTCTAATAGATGGTCAACGCCCAATCGTCGCCAGAGCGCAAGCATAGTGCGTGTATTGCCACCGCCGACATAGATGAGGTCGGCCCATGCAATTTTATTCTGAATAGCCTCGAATGTGGGCTGTTCACGTATAAGGTACAGCACGTCGGCCTGGCAACCGAGACGCTCTTTATATATACTCTGAAATATGTCCCAGTATTCGAGCGAGTCATCGCTTGCTGTCGGTATAAAGAGCGCGTTGGGTTGTGTTTTGCCGGTGCTATGTACAATAAGCTGGTCGAGTGAAAGCGTTTCACCCGCACCCAGGTCGCCGCCACCAATTGCTATAATGTTGAGCATATACCTCCTTGTTGACTGCATAAAATATATGTACTTGCATGATTATGAAAATAACGTTTAGTGTGCATGAGCAACATCATGTCAGAGATGCCAGCCATTCCAGCACTACATGTGTATTATTTTCGTGTGCTTCCCCATAAAATTCAGGGTCAGGAATCGTATCAAGGCCATTTTGTGACCCTGTTATATCCGCGATAGCCTCCTCGAAAGGATAGTTGATGAGTGTCGATAGATGTTCAAGTTCTTTGAGATTTAAACCTGTGTGAGTATTGGTTAGGAATGCACGCCCACGTTGCTCGATCTTTTTGAGATAGTCAAAGTTGTTCTGAAGTACAGTTGCATCCGTTGTTTTGCCATGAGAGCATAGCACGTGTTGAGGCTCTAATGTGAGAAAGTGTTGCAGGGTAGAGTACATCAACGGAACGCCCAGAGCGTTTTCAATGAGTGGAAGAGGCCATTCGGCGGCATCAAAGGCAAAAAGTAGGCGTAGTTCAGGAATCCAGGCAGCAATCTGGTCAAGGTGATGACCCGGAGCAGAGAATAACTCCAAGGTCAGGTCTTCATCATGAATGGTGAAGGATTGAGAAAAGGTGAGCGTCGGGTTGGTCAACGCAACGTTGCGGAACATCAGGTAGCGTTGCTTATATGCTTGCAACCCGTCCTGCTCTTCCTGAGACCGCAAACGTGTGAAGCAATGGTCATGTGCGAGAATAGGGGCAGCATGTAAAGCCGTGAAGTAGCTATTTCCCCAGCAATGATCCCAATCGGCGTGACTATCTACCACAACTATCTGTCTTCCTTCACACTCTTGCTGAAGCGAGGACATGATGTGTTCCATATCCTCTGGACACAGTAGCGTGTCGAGAAAAATAACGTAGTGTTTGGTGATGACAGCGTAGGAATCGACTTGCATTGCCTCTGATGTGCTGGCTCCTTCTTTCATCGCAAAAAGCCGCCGGAAGACGCGCACATGCTTATCTCTGCTCATCTCAGGGACTTCAAAGGGTCTCTCTGTCTGTTCAATCATCATGTAGATTTCCCTATTCATGAATGAATCTCGATTAAATACCTTGTATCTATGTAGTGCCGCGATAAATCACGGCTGTACGTCGGATAAACGTGATTTATCGCGGCACTACATAGATACAGGATAATATGCTTACCCTTATTAATTAGTGGTGCGCCCCGATATAGGCTACAACGAGATAGAGTACGTAGAGTAGTACGCACAGAAGTAGAAATGTGCCATAGCAGGTAATAGTCCAGGCACGTTTTGTGTTCAATGCCTGCCAGAGTTGGTCGCTCATATCGGGTGGGTCAAGTTCGAGATCGGGTTTGAGTTCAAGCAAATGTGGAAGCATAGCGCGG
>DAIQNC010000476.1:3275-3788 GCA_036788655.1 Ktedonobacteraceae bacterium | reverse complement strand
CTTTTGTAGATAGACAAGCTGCTCCGCATTGAGAACGGGTTGAAGCTCCTGTAACGGTTGCGCCTCACGAAAGCGTTGCAGAATGAGTCGCTCTTCTGATTGCGAGGGATACTCCAGACGAAGGCGCATCAAAAAGCGGTCAAGTTGTGCCTCTGGCAACGGAAATGTTCCCTCTAGCTCAACGGGATTCTGCGTGGCGATGACTAGAAAGGGGCGCGGCAACTTCAACGTATCGCGCTCGATAGTGATTTGTCGCTCTTCCATCGCTTCGAGCAGAGCCGATTGTGTACGTGGCGTCGCACGGTTAATCTCGTCAGCAAGCACAATCTGAGCAAGCAATGGGCCGGGACGAAACTCGAACTCACCTCGCTTCTGATTGTAAAAAGTGATGCCAGTAATATCCGAAGGAAGCAGGTCAGGAGTAAATTGAATACGCTGAAACGAGCAGCCGAGGGACTTTGCAAGCGATTTGGCAATCGTCGTTTTGCCGATGCCTGGCACGTCTTCAAAGAG
>DAIQNC010000476.1:0-3246 GCA_036788655.1 Ktedonobacteraceae bacterium | reverse complement strand
CAATAACCTCTTCCTTACCAACAATCACACGTCCCACATTATTGCGTAGTGCGCGAGCAGCATCCTGTACCTGGCGCATTTCATTTTGTTGCGTCATGAAGTATCCTTTAGCAGCAATATAAGATAGGATAAAGAAAAGTGGTAGCTGTAGTATAATTTATAGATACTACGCTGACAAGAGGAAAGAGTTCACACGCTCATTTTTTGAACTTCTATTGCCACAAGATTAACCACCAACCCCACCATGCCCCACAATCCTCACCGTCACTACTTGAGACGTGGCTTTATGCCCATTCTGGTCACTCCCGACGGCAACAATTCGCGCAGTTCCCTGATTACGCCCGAAGAAACGAACCTGCACGTTCCACTGAAATGAGGCATTGCCGTTATTGTCGGTTGTCTGTGGCCCTATTATTTTAATATAAGGTGCTACATCATAGGTGATACTAAGCTCGACCTGCACATTTGGCTGACTGGCGGTGACATTGAGTGTTACCGTTGTATTATTGTTTACCTGACCGGGCGCATTCACAATTTGCAACGTCAATTGCTGATTCGGCGTCGGCGTTGGTGAAGGCTGCGTCGTAGGCACAGGAGAGGGCGTGGCAATGACCGTTGTCGCGGTTGGCGAAGGTAATGCAGTGGTAGGTTGATTTATCGGCGTTCCTCCACTGTTACTCCCCGGCGTAGGAAATTTTGGATTCGTATCAGTTGTTCCCTGAGCAGGTACATTGCTACCAGAGCCAGTCTGAGATGGGCCGCCTTGCGTCAAAAGCGAGGAAAATGTTGAACCTGCAAATGCAACGAAGAGAATACTGGAAAGCAAGACAACACCGAGCGCGATAAAAAGAAATGTATAAGCAGGGTCTTCGCGCCAGTTGGGCTTTGTACGTGTTGGTGGTGCGACACGTGGCATCGACAGCATAGAGCCAGTATTCCGATGCGAACGTACCGCATCGCCTGGATTATAGGTGTGAATTGGATTTGCGGTCTGCTGCTCTAACGGCGTATTCGTCATCTGCGTATGTTGCTCTGGAGAAAAGGATGTATCATCTGCGCCGGGCAAAACAAGCCTGCCGGGGGGCGATTGATTGGGCGGTTGCTGACCTTGCATAGACACTCTCCTATCCTCTAGCGTTTTTTTCAGTATAGGCTATGCTACTCCACATCCACAACTCTGTACCCAAATGGGCTACTTCCGCAACACTTCGTAGGAGGCCGATTTATCGGTCGGTTCCCCTTTGTAGAACCGACCGATAAATCGGCCTCCTACGAAGGATTCAACATTTTTTCAATCTGTCCCATTACAACATGGACGCTAAGATGGGTCAGTTCTTGCTCATACACTACCTGTACCTGCTTTCCAACAGGATGCCATACAGCAGGATTGCTCGGCCCAAAGAGGGCAAGCGTTGGTACATCGAGCATAGCAGCAAGATGTGATATACCGGAATCATTTCCGAGGTAGCCACGACAAGAGCGCAACTGTGCCGCAACATCAAGCAATGGCGCGTTTGCTACAAGAGTGAGCAACGATGCCTGTGGTGGCGTTCCTATCAACTCGAGCAATTGTGTTACTCGCTCCTCGTCGGCGAAACCAGCAAGTAACAGCACAGGGATATGATGTTGCCAGAGCGCATGGATAATCACAGCGAAATTTGAGACAGGCCAACACTTTGCCGCGCCACCGCTTCCGGGATGAATCGCAAAAGGTCGTTCTCTCTGAATCGTCTCATCTTCCCGCTTATTTGTGACTCCACGTTCCAAATTCATGTGATAGGAGTCAGTAATTCTATCGGCTATTCCGAGCGTCTGCGCTAGATATCTGACGATATGAACATTTTCTCTATCCGGTGGACGCCCAAGAGCCACAACAATCTGCTGTATCCCTTGCAATTGCAGATTATGCCGTACAATTCCATCAGGGTCACGTAACCAGCAAATAGCATAATCGACTTGTTGCGTGATGTCTCGCAACAAAGGCGAGCGTATACCCGATGTGGCGAATAGTTCACTCCATAGCAATGAACCGTAGTCAAACGTCCCATCCGCAAGACCAGCAGCACGAAGAAGGGGTAGCACAGCAGAATTGCCAGCATACATGATGATACAATCAGCATATAACGTTCGGAGTGCATCAAGAATAGGAAAAGTCAGGAGTGTATCACCTATAGCTCCTGGACGCACAATAAGAATATGCATACTATGATACCTGAACCATTCGACTGTCTCTTGTCTATTTTCTCGCCAACGACAACACCTCGACAAGCACTGCCGCCGCGAGAATAATAAACGCGGCGAGAATATTCCAGCTATGCAGTACCAGTAAGATAAGATTGAGGATGACGACAAGCGCGAGTAGCACTCCCTGACGTAGTGCGTGGCTCATAGTAGCGCGATAAAGACGCGAAGTGATGAAACGCAAACCGATACCATAGGCAACAGGGGCAAAGGTGCAAGTCAACGCGATACCGAGCAGCAGAAACAGGACGACAAATGCCATCGTCGAACTCGGCGGCACGAAGCGCGTAAAGAGCAAGACACCTGCCCATGCCAGAGGCGCAATGATAATAGATGAAACCAGCACGATACGTCCCGTCATGATACAAACCTTTCACGCTTCACACGGACGACTTCCCACGCTTCACACGGGCGACCCAAGGGTACGCCCCTACTATACACGTTGGAGATCGTGTGCATCGTGGTATAGTAGGGGCGTACCCTTGTGGTCGCCCATATGTCTTTACTCATGTCCCGACCATCTCCAACTATCTCATCAAATTAAACGGCTTACTTCCGCTCAATGGAGACTCGCTACGCGCACGTCGCTCCTGTGTGTTCTCATTGAAGTAGGTACGCCACATATCGGGTGCATCCTTACTCTCGCCGCCATGCTGCGTATAACGTTGACGTACACGACAGATAACAGGTGTATTGACACCTGCGCCTGCGACAATCACCTGTCCTTTCGAGAGCGCGGGCAGATTGTTCAGCAGGTCACGCCCGACACCCTCGATAGCTGATGCAACGCTCTTCTGGTCGATTTCGTTGACGATACGCATGATGCACTGCGTCTGACACTGGCTCAACACGTCGGCATCGAGCTTGCCCGGTCGCTGACTGATGAGACCAACGCCGATACCGAACTTACGTCCCTCGGCAAGCACCTGTTTGAGTATAGCCGTCGAAACAACCTCGGTTCCACCCGGTGCAAAGTGGTGCGCCTCTTCGAGCAACACAAAGACG
>DAIQNC010000475.1:0-3790 GCA_036788655.1 Ktedonobacteraceae bacterium | reverse complement strand
TCTTATTTATGAGAGCGTATACTAAAGCTCTCTTTATCCGTGATACTGTCCTTGTTGAGGAGATTTTTCTTGATGGATGCTATACATAATAGAATGATTGATCCTGACTTTCTTGCCCTGGGCATGGGTGGCACGAGTATGATGTCCATGCTGTGGTCAATAGCGATGGGGCGTCGTGCTGTTGGGGTCGAGATGCGTGGAGACCCCTTTCTGGGCGTTCACTGGAACATACGTGAAGACTTCTATCATCAGCTAGGGTTGATTGACGCGATGATGCTGGAACGCTATGGTGAGGCTCGTATTCCGCGTCGCGGAAATGGGCGTCTATTTCGTCTCGCGGAATGTTTCTATAGTCCAGACACTACCGCAGGTGATATCGTTGCCGATGAGATTATCGACGGCTTCGATACAGAGCAGCATATCGTCGGAACCATTCAGCATGTAGAATTTATTGATGACCGATGGCGCGATGGTCTGCCCAACCGCGTGATTACTCTGCTTGACCCACCGAAGCCACCGCAGCAGCCTGACCCTCATAAGATACGCACCTCGATGGTGGATGTGCTGGATGGCCCGTCCACCTTTCAGGCAGAGGCGGCATCCATTCAGAAATTATTGCGTCGCTACCTCGAACTGATTGAGCAGCTAGACCGCAACAGCAATCACGAGCCGCGTGTCCAGCTCTTCACGCATCATCGCGTTGTGCCATCTAAAAATGAGGGCTTCGTTGCTGGCCCCGATGGTCGATTGCGTATTCGTATCGAGCCTCTGCAAGAATTCGACTTCAAGGGGCAATTCGTGCGTGTACGGGAGCCGAATAGCCAGACCATCGACATCGGCGTCCCGGAACTGTTCATGATCGCGCAGGGCTTCAATAGTTCGGATGCGAAACGTCTGGGCTTCGAGCAGCAAGACGTATGGGTCGATCATGCCGACGGACGTGGGCCAGTGGTGGCACAGGCGGACTTCCTCGCTGGCCTCGTCGAAGTGCTTATCGGGGGACGTTTGCGACGCGGCATCAGTTCCGAGTTCGATGAGGAGGGCAAGGAATACTGGGTACGCCAGATTGCGGTAGGTCATGAGAATGACCCGGAGGTTGGCTGGGTGCTGGTGCAGGTTCCCGATTTCAAGACCTTCGACCCTATCGCGGCTGGTCTCCTTCCTGCCTCAACTGACACGAATTCACCCGAATTTTTCGCATCCTATCAGCATCTGATTTACAATTACTATATGGAACAGGCCGCGAACATTCTTGAGATTCCGGTCGAGGAACTGACGAAGGTGCAGATGATTTACGGCCCGACGCTGTTCAGTCTCGTCGAGCGTGTGGGAGCCGACCCGCTGGTTGCACCTAACGGCGTGGTTGCTGGCGATTCCTTCGGTAACGGTCACTTCCTCACCAGTGGTGGCGCGATGACGGGCATGATTGGACATAGTTCGCGTGTCCTCAGCTACTGGCAGGCGCGAGAGGCTGGCACTCCACCGCCAGAAGCCATTCGTCAGCTTGCGGATAGCATTCGAGAGGATACACATGCATGGCTAGAGGTGAGCGCGAAAGAATACAGTCAGGCCGTTCCCATCAACTTCGGTGCGGAACGCATCGAGCAAATAAACGTGGCAAGTGGATCCGATGTCAATGCACGTGCCGGCTCTATTGACGCGGCACGTCGTCAGCGACACGCGCTTCTTCCACTCGACCCATCCAACTGGCGCAGATTGTTCATTCGCAATGGCAAAGTGCTTTCCGCGTTGCCAGAACTTGGCGCGAAGCATCCACAACAACGTACACAGCAAGAGGTTCCGCTTGTTGCCGCATCTGCTACAAAGAATGCAGAGCAGAGCGTGGAAATCGGAAAAGAAGGTGAACGCAGTATGCTCAAGCCTCGACACGAGCTTGATAAGGTGCTGTCAGAGGGTGAGCGTTCCCTGTATAAGCCCTGGCAGTACAAAGAGCAAGGTCTGGAAGAGGCCGAGCGCACTCTTATTCGACCACGCCCCGTGCAAAAGAAGCCCGACCTCTCGCAGTCAATCAGCATCGGCATTCTTACGCCAGAACCTGCACGAGTCTATGCCTTCCTCGACATTCAGCGCAACAATCAGGTTGTGCAGCGCATCGAGATTCGAGCGAACGATGTGGTTATCGGGCGGCTCGACCCGAAACGCGGCATCACCCCCGATATCGACCTCACACCGTTCGACGCCACAGGCACAGTCTCGCGTCGCCACGCACGTATCCACTTCGACAAGGACACCTTCTCTATCGAAGACCTCAACAGCCGCAACAAGACGCGCCTCGACGAATCCGTGATACCGTCAGAGCAACCAGAGCAACTGCACGACGGCGACACGCTCAGTTTCGGAGCGGTCAACGCCACGTTCCGCCTGTTGGGGACGAGTATGTTGCCGTCGGCGTGGGAGTAGGGGAAAGTGGGAAGGGTGTAATGAATTATACCCGTACATGTCGGGTGATTGTGAACAGTTGTGTTGGGTGAGCAGGGTGGAATGAATTATGCCCGTACACCGTGGTTGTACCATTGATTTGTGCGCCGAAACCACAGTGTACGGGCATAATTCATTCCACCCTGCGAAATCCATTGCTAAATCGTCAACCTTATTGTACAATTTTATGTACAAGGAGGATATATAGATGACAGAGACTACCTATACGATTTCGGAGATACGTGAGGAAATCACGAAACTCCCTGAGCATTTTGAAATTGAGCCAGAGGCGATTGCTGTAACGAGGCATGGAAAGCCTGTTATGGCAATTTTGCCCTGGGAATTGTATGAATCCCTCATCGAGACGTTAGAAGTGATGGGAGATGCGGAACTGATGGCAGCATTCAGACAGGGTGTACAGGAACTGCAAGAGGGCAAAGGACGTGATTGGGAAGATGTAAAGAAAGACCTGGGCCTGTGAGCGGAAACGATTGGAAAATTATTATCCTTCCCATTGCAGAAAAACAATTGGCGGCAATCAAGGATACCCGTATTAGGGAAGGTATTAGTAAACGTATAGATGGATTACGGCGAGACCCCGATAAGCAGGGCAAACCGATGATTGATGAGCTTATGGAATATCGTAGCTTGCGGGCAGTTGGGCAACGCTATCGTATCCTTTATAAAGTAACACACGAAACTGTCGTAGTAAGCATTGTTGCATTAGGCATTCGTAAGGAAGGCGACAAAGCCGACGTATATGCGCTTGCGAAAAAGCTGATACGTTTAGGTTTGCTTGGACAAGAATAATCCATATTCGCAGAGTGTGACGATGAACGTTGACAAATTATTGTGAGCATTGTGCATTGAGTTACCAGAGTGTGATAGAATCAGACCTCTACACTCCGGTTCCATTGCTCGTTTCGTGTGAGCTACCAGCGTGTAGGAGTCTGATTCTATCACACCCTGGTAACTCAATGCACAATGTCCATCGTATTTCGCACCTTGCCAACTCCCGTTTCGATGTCATACAATCCCATGTATAGATATACAGACCTATCTCTACATGCGAAGGAGCACATCGAAATGTTCGATAAAAGCTGGGTCGGTCACAGTTTTCCCCCTTTCACCGTCGAGGTCGAGCGTGCAAAAATTCATGAACTCGCTCTTGCTATCGGCGACCCCAATCCCATTTATCATAGTCGTGAAGCGGCTCAGGCGGCGGGTTACAAGGATGTTCCGCTCTATCCCACAGGGCCGACGCTCTTCAATTTCTGGGGCAATCGCAAGGGCGGTCACAACCTTGCATCCACTGGCCTCAACGTCTCACGTATCCTGCATGGTGAAGAGG
>DAIQNC010000474.1:2447-3793 GCA_036788655.1 Ktedonobacteraceae bacterium | reverse complement strand
GACGCTCATTGTTTACACCATCTACTCTAATCCATGTATACATGCTTTTTGGTACACCTACGGGGAAGGAATCTATTTCTATGGATGAACAGATACACGAGCAGCAGCCACAGCCAAAAGATACACGCGAGCTTGTAGCTATTGGAAAAGGGGGCGGGGGTTCACGTGTTCCTGAACAAAGTGAGGGTAAAGGACAGCTTGCAGAAGGTCAAAAAACAGAAAAAATAGAGAATTCGGAAGATACTGGCGAAACGACGAAGATCGCTCGTGTCAAGGTCAGCAAGACGCCACCACCACCAGTCGCCCCTACACCGGATGTTCTTGCCTTGCAGCGTAACCGCCTCAATCGTCATTTGACGCGCAAGCGGCGATTTGACCGCGCATATACTAAGGGGCTATCCATTGGAGGCCGCCTGCTTATCGTCGCGGCAGCTCTCTTTGCTCTTGTACTGATTCTCTTTTCGTCAGCTGCGGGTGGCGCGTATGCCTACTATCAGTCGCAATTGCCCGTGCTGGATGGCCTTGCCAATCATACCTCATTTCAAACAACACATATCTATGACCGCAATGGCACTTTACTCTATCGGTTTTATAGCCACAATCAGAATGAGGGACGACGCACCTATATCAACTATAAAGATATTGCCCCTGTCATGGTGAATGCCACGATTGCGGCAGAGGACCATAGCTTCTGGACGAATAGCGGCGTTGACTATAACCGTATAATAGGTGCTGCCGTTGCCGACCTGTCGCATCATGGTATTGTACAGGGCGCAAGTACCATTACGGAGCAGCTTGTTGACTACGAGTATCTGAACAACGTCAAGGGCAACGTTCAGGCGAAGGGTGAGGAAGCTATTCTTGCCACTGGCATGACACAACGCTATCCCAAGTGGAAGATTATGGAGATGTACCTCAACGCGGTCTACTACGGCGACCTCAACTACGGCGTTGAGGCTGCGGCTGAGAACTACTTCCGCATTCAGCCGAAGTGTACGAAGCAGGGATGCATTCCCGCTGTTTCACAACTCGACCTTGCTCAGGCATCGCTCCTCGCCGGCCTTCCACAGAGTCCATCGTACTATGATCCGGTTGTGAATAAGTCGGTTGCTATGCAACGCCAGCAGGTCGTGCTTGAGGGAATGCTGAGCCTGAAGATGATTACGCAGAAGCAGATGAATGCGGCACAGGCGGAGACGGCGAAGTTCACCTTCGAGCCATACTCTCAAACGCACAACATTCAGGCTCCGCACTTCGTCAACTATGTGATTGACAACGTACTCATCCCAGAGTTCGGCGATAAACTGCTGATGGGTGGCTACAACATCTACACGACGCTTGACCTG
>DAIQNC010000474.1:0-2437 GCA_036788655.1 Ktedonobacteraceae bacterium | reverse complement strand
CTGGAGGTGATCGAGGTGGTCAAGCGGATCTCGGGGCGGGACTTCGAGGTGCGGGTCGAGGTTCCCTTTCCGGGCGGCGTGGTCAGGATCGATGATTACGCCTCACCGGAGTCGAGCACGACGCTTGACCTGACGCTTGAAAAGAAGGCCGAGTATATTGTGTACGATAAGCTCTACAACTTTCAGAATGACTGGTACTTTGGTCCGTATGGGCCACTTGTGTCTACCAACCATCTTGGCAATGCCGCCGTTGTGGTGGAGAATCCGCAAAATGGCGAGATACTGGCGATGGATGGAAGCGCGAAGTACGGTATGAATACGCCGCAGATGCAGGGACAGGATAACGCCGCTCTCGCGCTACGGCAACCCGGCTCGTCCTTCAAGCCTATTGTCTACTCGACTGCCTTCGAGATGGGTTGGTATCCGGGCATGATTATTCCCGACCACAAGACGTACTATCCGACGATTATCAGCGAGAATCCCCTGAAATACTATTCGCCGCAGAACTATGATGGAACGTTCCATACGAGTTACCCTATAACTGTACGTACTGCGCTTGCTAATTCGTACAATATTCCAGCCGTGGATGCAATTGAGTTTACAGGCATTCCTAACGTTCTGAATATGGCGTCTCGTCTCGGTTTGAAAGAGGTTGCTAACCAGAATCCGGCCAACCTCGGCCCCTCAATGGCAATTGGTGCAAAAGAGGTTTCATTGCTCGATATGACAGGTGCGTATGCGACCTTTGCAAACAATGGAGTGCGTACTTCGCAGATCTCTGTTCTCGAAATCACCAATAATCAGGGTCAGGTACTGTATAAGTATGATCCGAATCATCCACAACAGATTCGCGCAATGGATCCCGGTGTGGCCTATGAGATGAATAGTATCCTTTCAGACTATGCAGCGCGTCACCGAGAGTTCCCGGCTGGCAACCCTCTGGAAATGCCCTTTCCGGCTGCCGCGAAGACTGGCACGACTGATAGCTTCCGCGATAACTGGACGATGGGCTACTCACCACACATTGCTGTTGGCGTCTGGGCTGGTAACAGCGACAATAGTATGATGACGCAGAACACAATTGGTATTGCTGGTGCTGGCCCTATCTGGCACGATGTGATGCAATACGTCACGAGCCGCTACAACTTCCCATCGGACAACTTCCCGGTGCCGAGCGATGTTCACCAGGGAACCATTTCGGCTGTCACGGGTCTGCTGCCACGTGCAGGTGAGCCAACCATCACCGACTGGTTCCTTGATGGAACAATGCCCACCATCTATAGCAGTGGCTATACGGCTACGCCGAACCCGACGAATCCTGTCAACCCCTGCTATGGCGAGAATTGTAATCCAACAAATCCGACGAATCCGATTAACCCGATCAATCCGATTCTACCTGTTGGTCCGCCAGTCATTCCATAATCTGTAGGGGCGTTATTCTATAACGCCCTGGTTGCCTCTACACAAACATTTCAAAGGAATGGCAGACGTACTAAGTAGGGAGCCAGGGCGTTATAGAATAACGCCCCTACAGCCATGTAAAGGGGTAATATTTTCTATGGCAGAGATCCCCGATAATTCGCAGCCGGGCCAGGATGCAAATTTTCGCCCACTGACCCGTGTGGAGCGACGCAATCTGTGGTTACACGAGTATGGTGAGCAGGATATCGCGCTTCAAGCATGGGTGCGCCTCGCAGAACAGGAGCAACTAGAGATTGAGGTGATGTTGCAAGTTCATGGCTTGCTCGTCTTTGGTACGCTGGTCAGTACCGCGACCTACGCGCAGTTCTACATCGACTTGCATGAGCAGATGTATCGGCAGCAAGAGCCGGAGACGGCGGATTTCTTGCGCGACTATTATGTTGCTCTTGTGCCACCCTCTGACCAACCCGAAATCGGGCCAGAGGGACTTCCTACTCTCTATCGCTATGCTCACTTACGCGATGTGACGATTCTGAGTGCGGGTCATAAAATCAAACTTCCCTACTGGCGTGGACGCCTGGGAGAGGTCGATGCCTTCGTCGTTGGCGCAACTGCGAGCGATTCGTAGAACCTCGATTTATCGATGGGTTCAAACCATGTGAACCCATCGATAAAAAGAGGTTCTACGAATTACCGAACTCATTTGTTAAACTTCATAATCTGTCCCTACCTGGTCGTTTCCCTACTGCTTTTTCTTTCCATCTTTGCCATCTTCGTCACTGTCGTAAGCAGTGTTATCGTACTCCACGAATTCTGTACGCATAGCTTAGATGACTCCTTTCCTCTTCACCAGTAGTGAAGAATATTCTGGCTACATCTTTAAGTATGCTGTACATTCGTCTGTACGAGAATGCGATTTCCTATCACTTTCCTATCATTTTGCCTCTCATATCATCTCCATGTTGTGCCGTGATTTATCACGGGTGTCTGCCTCTGGCGCACACCTGTGATACAT
>DAIQNC010000473.1:0-3804 GCA_036788655.1 Ktedonobacteraceae bacterium | reverse complement strand
TCGACGGATGTGGCTCTAATTGATGGGGCCATCACGGAGACGACTGATGGCAAAATTGGCGGATATCCAAACAAACTACCTATGCTCGATATTCATACAGTGGGAGCAGGCGGAGGCAGTATTGCGTGGTTCGATACAGGCGGCGCACTACGGGTAGGGCCGCGTTCGGCTGGAGCCAACCCCGGCCCCGCATCTTATGGGCATGGAGGTACAGAGGCAACCGTTACAGATGCGAACGTTGTGCTTGGGCGTCTGCTCCCCGAAGCATTTCTTGGCGGTACAATGCACCTCGATACTGAGAAAGCACGGAATGCTCTTACCTCTATCGCACAGCACATGGGAACATCACTCGAAGAGGCGGCACTGGGCATCATTCGCATTGTGAACGCGAACATGGAAGCTGCCATTCGCGTTATCTCTGTTGAAAAAGGGTATGACCCCCGTAACTTTGCACTTGTTGCCTTCGGCGGTGCAGGCCCACTTCATGCCTGTGAACTGGCGACAACCTTGCAAATTCCTCGTGTCTTCGTTCCAACAACACCGGGCGTCCTTTCCGCGCTTGGTATGTTAGCAGCGGATATTCTCAAAGATTACGTCAACACTGTTATGCTCCCAACCGAACATGCTCAAGAAGCTATTCAAAACACATTCATGCAACTAGCACAAAGAGGGCATACAGATATGCTTCGAGAAGGTTTCGCACCAGAGCAGGTCATTATCGAACGCTACCTCGATCTGCGCTACGTTGGGCAATCCTTTGAACTGATTGTGCCATTTGAAGAGAACTTGAATAAGGCCATCGACCACTTCCACCGATTGCATGAACAACGCTTTGGTTATAGCGGCCCCGATGAACGTGTCCAGGTGGTCAATGTGCGTGTCAAAGCTCGCGGTCTCGCTACACGACCAGAGCTGAGTCAGTACACAGAGGAGCGACCATCAATTCCTTCACCCATAATGATGCGAGATGTTATTTTCGCAGGACTCAATGAGCCAATAACCTGCCACACTCCTGTCTATGAGCGCGACTCATTGAGTGTAGGAAGTACCATTGCAGGACCGGCTATCGTTATCCAGTATGATACAACAACAGTCATTCCCCCTCAGTGGTACGCCAGAGTCGATAGTGTGCTACATCTTATTATCGAGCAAGTAGCTGAAAGAGCAGAGGAAGTAGAGTTATGAATAACACAGTTACTCCCATTAGCCTTGAAATCTTCCGTAGCACACTCACAGCCGTTGCGGAAGAGATGGGCGTTGTCCTGACTCGTAGCAGTTATTCGCCGAACATTAAAGAGCGACGCGATTTTTCATGCGCCATCTTTGATGCACGTGGACGCCTCATCGCTCAGGCCGCACACATCCCTGTCCATCTTGGCGCAATACCTGATTCCGTCGCTGCCGCCATCGACTCGTTCGATACCTTCGCACCCGGTGATATTATTGCACTCAACGATCCCTTTCTGGGTGGTTCGCACTTGCCAGATATCACTTTGATTGCTCCTATGTTCGTACAGATTGGAGACGAAGCGCATCTTATCGGCTTTGCTGCCAATCGCGCTCATCATGCCGATGTTGGTGGTATGTCGGCAGGTTCTATGCCTGTCGCAACAGAGGTCTACCAGGAAGGGGTTATCATTCCTCCCGTCAAATTGTGGGAGACAGGTCAGCCCAATAATGCACTTCTCACACTTATACTTCGCAACGTGCGTACTCCTGATGAGCGGCGTGGCGACCTCGCGGCTCAGGTTGCGGCGAATCGTACTGCCACACGGCGTATGCAAGAGATTGTAGACCGATGGGGTCTCTCGATGCTTGATGCACATGTCGATGAACTGATTGCTTACGCCGAGCGCATCACTCGCTCTACCATCGAAGAGATTCCCGACGGCATCTACCGCTTTACCGATTACCTCGATGATGATGGTACAAATGATGAACCCGTTCCTATTACTGTGACAATCACTGTGCGAGGAAGTACCTTGCTGGTCGATTTTACCGGAAGTTCGCCACAGGTACGGGGAAACGTCAATACAGTTGCTTCCGTTGCAAAATCCGCATCATATTATGCCGTGCGTTGCCTGATGCCAGATGATGCCCCTATGAACCATGGAACCTTCGCCCCTGTCACCGTAATTGCCCCACAGGGAACCGTCGTCAATGCACGTCCACCAGCCGGGGTCGCACAGGGCAATGTCGAGACCTCACAGCGTATCACCGATGTGCTGTTTGGCGCACTGGCATCGGCACTACCCGATATTGTGCCAGCCGCGAGCCAGGGAACCATGAACAACATTACGGCTGGCGGAATCGACCCACGTACTGAACAACCTTTTGCTTACTATGAGACGATGGGCGGCGGTATGGGAGCGCGTCCCGGACTCGACGGACTCTCTGGCGTCCATACCCACATGAGCAACACCTTGAACACACCCATCGAAGCCTTCGAGTATGCTTACCCAATGCGAATTACACGCTACCAACTCCGCGAACAATCGGGTGGCAACGGAGGCTCTCATGGTGGCGATGGCCTGATACGCGAAATTGCCTTTGAAGTTCCTACAGAGGTAACACTGCTCACTGAGCGGCGTCGTCGCCCACCCTATGGTCTACAGGGAGGGGATTCAGGCACATGTGGAGAAAATCGCCTCATAAGTAAGGGCAAGGAGACGATACTACCCGGCAAAATACATTTTCGCGCACTTCCAGGTGAACGGTTGACAATTGCCTCTCCTGGCGGAGGTGGTTGGGGTAGTCCCTCAACGAAATAACGCCCTTATCTGTAGAACGGTGATTTATCACGTCCGTCAATATTATTCTTCACACGGACGTGATAAATCACCGTTCTACAGATAGGCAATGTCATACAAGAGAACGATGCACCTCTTCTTCATGCTTCGCCAAAATAAAGGTTCACGTTGACGTGAACGATAATATGTGTTATTTTTATATACGAAAGATTTGTGTGTCAAAGTGATAAGCGTCTCAAAAATCAGAGAGCGATTATCTCATCTCAATATATCTTCATGCTATTTACATCAACATAGTATGTCAATTTCTCAGGGTTTGTCGCATGAAAGGTTTCGTATGAAAACAGTTGCACATGAAGAGCAGACAGGACAAACAGAACAGCATTTGTCTCGCAGACAAAGACCTGTCGGCCCGAACTACAAATGGATCGCGTTATCGAATACGACGCTTGGCGTTTTGATGGCGAGCATCGACGCAAGTATCGTTCTCATCTCGCTTCCAGCGATCTTCAATGGCATTCATATCAATCCGCTTGGGCCAGGAGAAGGAAGTTATTTCCTCTGGATGTTGCTCGGATATATGGTTGTCACCGCGACCTTGCTTGTGACCTTCGGGCGCATCTCCGATATGCTAGGGCGTGTGAGGATGTACAACCTCGGCTTTGCAATTTTTAGTGTAGGAAGTATTCTCCTGTGGTTAACGCCTGGCACAGGCAACACGGGCGCGTTAGAGTTAATCATTTTCCGCCTGGTGCAAGGTGTTGGTTCAGGTTTCCTCTTTGCGAATAGTGCCGCGATTATCACCGATGCCTTCCCTGCAAATCAGCGTGGTCTGGCCCTCGGCGTCAATCAGATAGCGGCTATTCTCGGCTCCATTATCGGTCTAATTTTGGGTGGCATCCTCTCGTACTTCGACTGGCGGCTCGTCTTTTTGGTGAGTGTTCCTGTGGGTATCGTCGGAACCATCTGGGCGTACCTGATGCTACGAGAAACCGCGACTATTCGTGAACACCAGAAGATCGACTGGCCAGGTAACATCACCTTCGCGGTTGGC
>DAIQNC010000472.1:0-3811 GCA_036788655.1 Ktedonobacteraceae bacterium | reverse complement strand
CCAATTCCTGGCGCAATTCACTTACGTCGATACCAGATACTTGCTCGTGCAAACGCCGATTGGCTTCTAACTCCTGGCGCACCTCATTACGGATTTGTTGCTCCAACTCTGTACGAGAAGCAAACGAAAGCGTCTGATACTCTCGCTCCAGTTCGTCTCGCACACTTGCTTCCACCTCATTGCGCACTTCCTCACGCATTTGATCACGAATCTCATCCAGATTGCCAGAGCGCTCAAATGTCACACGTTCCTGTATGCCATTGCCTGGAACAGTTGCTGTTCGCACTTCCCAGGGAGTCCATCCCTCTTCTTGTGTGAGGACATGAGCAGAGGCAGATTCGCGTTGTATGCTTGTAAAGGCATCACCACAGGCACTGATAGATGTTTGCAAATGTGCTACCAGCATCTGTATTTGCTCATCTGTCAATTCTGCGCCGCTGGTCACTTGATGCAGCAGTTCGAGTACCTTCTTGAGCTTAGAATTTGCAGCCCACATAACAGAAAGAGGCAGATATCTGCGTACCTCCTCTGGACTACCTCGCAGATTAAGCCCCATCATCTGACCAGCCCAATCTTCCATACGTTCCAGAGCATCCTTAGAACCATCCAGAAAACCCTTGAACTCGCTACGTTGTGCTTCAACAACTGAGGCAGCCGAGCGTAACTGTGACACCAGCCTCTGAATAGATACGACTTGATTCTCTAATGACTGTGCATCCTGCTGTAAATCGGTGTAAGCCTGTGGTAATTGTGCAGTAGATACAGTGGATACTTCCTGTAGTGCATGTAACGGCTCATACTGATCAGCAGAAGATGCACTCTCCGCATTGCTATTTTTTTGCTCAGTTGACGAGCCGAGTGTCGGCAAAGCAGATGTGGATGCGACAAGTTCATCCAGCGCACTGTGCTGTGGTGAGTAACTATTCGTTTCATTCGTAGCTGCGGAAGTGCTAAATGTAGATGGAGTTATGCTCTCTTCTTCATAACTCGAAGGAGTCGAGGAATGAGCAGGAGCGACTTCTTGCTCTGAAAGTTCTTCAGGCCACTCGATATTGCCATCCTCGAAGGACGGCGTTCGGAACGATGCAAGTACCTCATCGAACGATGGTTGTGATTGAGCAGATGGAAGCCCCATTTCGAGATGCGATGGCATTTCGAAGACAGGAGACATGGGTAGGGTAGGCTGCAACGATGGCTCTGGGAGTATCTGCTGTTCTTTCTGTAATGCTTGTCCCTGTTCCTGTTTAGCACGATACTGCTCGTAGTCGTCGTCGTCTTCCGCAACAATTGCACTTCCATCCGACTCGCTACGTACACCTGCGAGCAACAGTCGAAGCCGCTTCAAAGAGCGTTGCAACAACTCCACAGTAGGAATATCGAGGACAATTAGCTCTTCTAGTGCATCACCCAGGATATCCTCCATACCATGAGCCACATGAGCGAGGCCAGAAAAGTCCATCATTGAGGCAGAACCGCCGATGGTGTGAGTGCGACGATACGTCTCTTCCAGAACGTCTACATCACTTGCAGATCGTCCCGCTTGCACGTCTTGAGCCATATGGTCAAGATTTGCCTCTATTTCCGGCAAATAACTATCCACCTCCTCGATAAAAGAATCGAGAATCGCTAGCTTATCAAACGTGTTCGACATATTGCACACACCCACTCATTCTAGTATCGTATCGTACCTGATACAACACTTGCTTGTCATTGATTGTAGACGTTATCCCCTCTTGCCACATTCCCCATCTATCTATCTTAACGCTCTTTACAACAGTTTTATTGTCCATTTCCTGAATAGGGAGGCTGTCCCTGATCGAAAGGCGACAGGTTCGGGTTCGATTGCCCTTGTTGAGTTTGACTACCCGGTACGCCAGTCATGCGACGTGGGCGAGAGGGAATAGCACCCTGTGATGGTGGTGGAGATGTAAAAAGATTGGGATTTGAAGGAAGTTGACCCGGTATTTGTCCAAAGCCAGATGGCGGAACAAAACTTTGATTTTGTCCATTGTCTTCCGGCATCAGTTGATATCTGGATGAGTCACCAGATGGATATCTTACATGATCACCAGAGCCATTTCCTCCATTACTCCCATTATAGGAGGGTGGATTGTCAAAGCCGAACATACCATCTCCAAACCCTTGCTGACTAGAGCCATATTGTCCAAAATTCTGCTGACCAAATCCTTGCATTCCGAACCCTTGCTGTCCATTTGTGCTGCCATTCATCGGGGCAAATTCGTTCTGTTGACCATAGGCATGTGAGTTTCCAAAGCCAGATGAGTTGCCTTGCTGCCCAAATTGTGATGGGTAGCCCACTTGGCTCCCAAAGTTCTGTTGACCGCCAAACTCCATGCCAAAATCTTGCGGATTACCGAACCCGTATTGTTGAGAGCGCGACGACAAAGCGACGAGAGAACCAGAACTACCGGGTTCAGGAAGTGGTGGGAACGATCCTGCGAAACTTGCATTCCAGTCGCTCTCCGCCCCGTTCATTCCCATCGTACTTTGCATACCTGAGACGCCTGCCGGCAGAGCAGGTGGGAACATTTGTCCACTATCATTCATCTCGGTAACAGATGTCATAGAAGAGAACGTATTTGGCGCATTATTTCCACGGTCCGGGAGGCGGAAGGTCGAAACAGAGGCTCGCAACTGCTCAGACAGTTCAGCAAGATAGCTCACACTTACGGCTGCTTCCTGCGTACCGGCATCGGTTTGACGAATGACCTCAGAGATTTGCGCCATCGTCACCGCAACAGCTTCTGATACAGGCGTCTGCTCATTAGCGGAACGTGCGATGCTCTCAATCATCTTCACCTGTTTTTCAACGGCTTCATAAATAGAGTTGAGCGCACGGCCTGCTTCATCAGCAACCTGGGAACCCTTGACCACTTCCTGTGTGCTATCTTCCATAGCGACAACGGCCTCATAGGTATCGCCTTGAATGCTTTTTACCAGATTCGAGATACGTTTGGTAGACTCTGTTGAACGTTCTGCGAGTAATCGAATTTCATCGGCAACGACAGCGAAACCACGTCCATGCTCACCAGCCATCGCGGACTGAATAGCGGCGTTCAAGGCCAACAAGTTCGTCTGGTCGGCGAGGTCGGCGATGATGTTAATGATTTCACTGATTTCATTCGACCGCTCACCCAGACGCTTAATTTTCTTTGAGGTTTCCTGAACGTTCTCACGAATGGTCATCATACCATTGATCGTCTGGCGCACCGACTCCTGACCGCTAGTGGCATTTCGCAGAGCGTCACGTGCCGCCTCCGCACTCATAGCAGCATTACGAGCGACGGTTTGAATGAAGACTGCAAGAGCCTCAACTGCTTCGGAAGTCTGAGAAATCTGCGACACCTGTGTCTCTGATGCTTGAGCGAGTTCTGCCGAACGATCCAGAATACGACGTGTGGCATTTGTGACCTGTACAGCTGTTGCCTGTACACGTCCTACCACTTTCGCTAATTCCTCGATCATGTAGTTGAAGGAGTCTGCCAACACACCAAGCGTATCAGGCGTCACCTCGGCCTGTACTCGTAAATCTCCATCACCGACAGCACTCACTTCTTGTAGCAATTTCTCAATCTGAGCCTGTAGAGCAGCAGCATCGCTTCCATTGCTGCTCAGTGGAGTGGCTGTAGTCCCACCCTGACTGTCGAGAAGCGTGTTGAGGGACATAGTAAGCATTGCAAATTCATCATCGCCATTCACACTTGCACGGATGGTATGATCGCCACCTGCATAATCACGACAGACATCGACGAGGCCAAGCATTTTTTCCTTAATTCTACGTTGCGTGAAG
>DAIQNC010000471.1:0-3816 GCA_036788655.1 Ktedonobacteraceae bacterium | reverse complement strand
GTGCTGGTGGCTATCCAGAATGTTGATTTCATCGGACGCTTTAGGATAACCGAGGCTAATATTCATCATAAAGCGGTCGAGTTGCGCCTCTGGAAGTGGAAAGGTTCCTTCATATTCAATCGGATTCTGGGTTGCCATGACCATAAACGGCTCTGGTAAATTATAACTGCTACCATCAACCGTCACCTGGCTCTCTTCCATCGCTTCAAGCAAGGCCGATTGGGTTTTTGGCGTGGCGCGATTGATTTCATCTGCGAGAACTATCTGCGCCATGACCGGACCGGGACGGAACTCGAAATTACCCGTTTTCTGATTATAGACCGAGACGCCCGTTACATCACTGGGGAGCAGGTCCGGCGTGAATTGAATACGCTTGAAGGAGCATCCGATAGAACGCGCAATTGCTTTCGTAAGAACTGTTTTCCCAACACCCGGCACGTCTTCAATTAGAATATGTCCTCGACAAATAACAGCGATGAGGCTAAAGGCCACCGGGTCTGCCTTGCCCACAATAACACGCTCAACATTGCCGACGACTCGCTGCACTGCTGTCGCCAAATCCTGTACTGACTGCATAAGTTCTCCGCAACTAAATGGATTTGAGATATTGCATCTGGCACACGTGGTACATTTCAGAACATCATAGTATCACAAATTTTGAGCCTATGCCCTATAACACCCCTGCATTCTTATTTCTAATCATAGCAGAAATTTATAGATACTACTACGTCTACAATAGTACGTTTATCACCTTCGTTGTGTTGCGTACCTTCGCACAAAAACAGCATATTCAGGACTATACCCGATGCGCTATCTATGCTATGATAAGGGTCATGAGCCAGAGCGATAAAAATAACAAAGAAGAACTGTACGCACTCGTACATGGACAGGTACAGGGAGTAGGCTTTCGCTACTTCGTGTCGCATCGCGCCCTCTCTCTCGGTCTACGTGGCTATGCTCGCAACAAAGGCGATGGGAATGTCGAGGTTGTCGCTCAGGGAACACGCAACTCGTTAGAAGCACTGCTCGCCTTGCTACGACAGGGGCCATCAGCCGCAGAGGTTGATGATGTTGAAACCATCTGGCGCGAACCAACCGAACATTTCAGTGGATTTTCCATACGCTGGTAACACAGAGGAATAAGAAGATGATTGATCGCACAACCGTAGAAAACGTCGCTAAACTCGCCCGTCTGGGCATGAGTGAACAAGATATCGAGACTTTTCAACAGCAACTTTCCGTCATTCTGGAGAATATTAAGATATTACAAGAAGCCGACGTGAGTAATGTATCTCCAACCGCACACGCCTCGCGCTTGAACAGTGTTATGCGCGTCGATGCACCGCGCCCATCGTTCCCACCAGAGGTCATGCTGGCAAACGCCCCTGACCAGGAAGACAATTATCTCAAAGTGAACGCCGTCTTAGAGGACGAATAGGTATCTGTAGTCCGGCGATTTATCGCGGCTACGTACCTGTTAATCGATATCAACAAAAAACAAATGGCGGGAGCCCGCCCGCGATAAATCGCCGGACTACAGATAAGAGGAAATATAAAAAGTATGACAGTCGAGACAGAACTATACAAGTTGACTATTCATGAGGCAAATGAACTCTTACGACAACGCAAAGTTTCATCGGTAGAATTGACAAAGGCATATCTTGACCGCATTCGCGCCGTTGAAAACGAAGTGAAAGCATTTACGCTCGTGACCGATGAACTTGCACTTGAACAAGCTGAGGAAGCTGATAGACGCCTTGCTAGCGGCGAGAATGTGACGCCACTTACGGGTATTCCAATTGCTATCAAGGATGTTATTAGCACAAAAGGTATCACCACAACCTGTGGTTCACGTATGTTAGAGCATTTCGTTCCACCCTACGACGCAACGGTTATGAAGAAACTGAATGCGGCAGGTATCGTGATGCTTGGCAAGACAAACATGGACGAGTTCGCCATGGGGTCTTCTACAGAGAATTCCGCGTTCTTCGATACGCACAATCCGTGGGATTTAGCGCGTTCTCCTGGTGGCAGTAGCGGCGGTTCAGCTGCGGCAGTCGCAGCAGGCATGGCAATGGGAGCCTATGGCAGCGATACAGGCGGCTCCATTCGTCAACCCGGTTCGCTCTGTAATGTTGTTGGTTTCAAGCCGACCTATGGACGTGTCTCACGCTTTGGTCTGGTTGCTTTCGCCTCATCGCTCGATCAAATCGGCCCATTCTCGCATGATGCACGCGATGCCGCTCTTTTGCTGCAAGCGATTGCTGGTAGTGATTCAAACGACTCGACAAGCTCACCCACTCCCGTGCCGGACTATACCTCTGCCCTGACAGGAAGCATCAAGGGAATGAAACTGGGTGTGCCGCAAGAATACTGGGTCGAGGGAACGCAACCAGAGGTCGTCTCCATTGTGCGTAACAATATCGAGAAGCTACGTGATATGGGTGCGGAAATCGTCGATGTCTCGTTACCACATACCAGATATGGTGTTGCAGCCTACTACATTATCGCTCCGGCGGAAGCGAGCGCGAACCTTGCACGTTACGATGGCGTCAAATACGGCTACTCCTACCGTGATACCGATGATATGTGGGAAGCGATGGAGAAAACGCGCCAGTATGGATTTGGCCCGGAAGTGAAGCGGCGTATCATGCTTGGCACGTATGCCCTCTCATCCGGTTACTACGATGCCTACTACAAACGCGCAGAGAAGGTACGTTCACTCATCACCCAGGATTTCGAGCGAGCTTTTGAGAAGGTAGACGCACTGGTCAGCCCGGCCTCACCAACCGTTGCCTTCAAACTAGGAGAAATATCTGACCCGTATCAGATGTATCTACAGGATGTCTTCACGATTCCTGCAAACCTTGCTGGCATCTGTGGTGTCTCCATTCCTGGCGGCTTTAGCAATGGCCTTCCTGTCGGTCTACAACTGCTCGGCCCGGCCTTTGGTGAGCAAACAATCCTACGCATTGCCGATGCCTTTGAGCATGTGACGGATTATCACACTCGCTGGCCTCAGAATTTGTAAAACGCGAGAGCCTGACATGTTACAGAAAGCATATCAGGCTCTTCTTATCTCTATTCATAAATAACTATTTTTTGGACAGGTGTTGTGTTCTATGTCACGTCGAATAGTTGGCATCGCTATGATTGCATTTGCCATCATCATCGTCATAACTTCTGCTCTCTTTGCCTTTCCTTCGCTCGCAACGAATGCAGAGGTTTCCACAGGTATTATTTCTCCGACGCCGACACCTTTTGCAACTCCAGCCCCATTTATGGCACAGCCTACGACACCGCCAACACCCGTACTTACTCCACAGGGAACACCACCCACCATTACAGCAAGTTCTGCATATTTACTCGACGACGATACGGACAACGTGCTGGTAAATATCAATGGTGAACAGCCTCTTCCAATGGCAAGTACGACCAAAATTATGACTGCACTCATCGCCATCCAGACAGCAGACCTCAATATGCTTGTCACCGTTCATCAAGACGCTATCAACGAGGTCATCGATAATGGTGGCAGTAGTGCCTTGCTCGTGAAGGGAGACCAGATACGGCTCCAAGACTTATTGTATGGACTCATGCTTCCTTCCGGCGACGATGCGGCGGTTGCCATTGCTGACGCTGTGGGGGGTACAGAGCAAGCGTTTGTACAACGCATGAACCTGTTTGCCTATCATCTGCACCTTTTTCAAACACACTACTCGAACCCCGATGGCCTTCCCATAGCGAACCACTATACCACTGCCGCCGATTTAGCACGTCTCACACGTTATGCGATGTCTATACAACTCTTTGACC
>DAIQNC010000470.1:0-3824 GCA_036788655.1 Ktedonobacteraceae bacterium | reverse complement strand
GTGCATGGCGGTGACGCGAGCGATAAATCGCCGTTCTACGAATAAAAATGTTTGTTGAAGGAGTAACACAATGCACAAGGCGACGGTAGTTGTACGTCATGAGTCAGGGCTACATGCGCGTCCTGCGGCACAATTTGTCAAGCTCGCTAAACAATTCAATGCCGATATCAAAGTCACGAGCAAAGAGAAGACGGTGAGCGCGAAAAGCATGGTGCTGCTCATGACGCTGGCAGTGCAACCGAATACTCCTATCGAACTGACGGCTAGCGGAGACGACGAGCAAGAGGCGGTAGATGCGCTGGTCAAGCTTGTCGAACGAGATTTTGCTGAGTAGTTGTTAGTTCGATACTTCTACTATTGTCTTGCTAGATGCGCGTTCCAGTACAGAACGCGCACATGTCTCATCGGTAATGAGAACCTTAATAGTTCCGGTATGGAGTGCGCCGAGAACGGCATCGGTTTTCGCCATTCCTGCGGCAACGCCAATGACGAGCGGCACGTTTCGCAGCGTCTCGAATGGGACTGCAATAGTCCGATTGAGCATCTCGGTATCGCAGATGTGTCCGTTAATGTCGAAGTACCAGCCACAAATATCTCCCACTGCGCCTTTATTGCGGAGTATATGCAGTTCGTTTTCATCCAGATAGCCTGCACGGAACAGACCTGACGCTTCGGAGCGTGCGCCGCCTATGCCAACAACGGCAATATCCATCTGCTCCATCATCTCGAAGGACAGGTGCAAGTTACGCTCCTGTAGCAGACCATCGCGGACAAGTGGTGAGGCAACGAGTAGTGGCGCATGAAGATAGTAGCAATGACCGCCATACGCAGCGGCGAGTTGACGTGCAATTTCAGGGCCATCGCCTTCTGGTAAGATATTGGTTCCGATACTTCCCATGAGTTGAACGATGTTCAATGGGAGCCGCCGTCGAGGACGCAAGGCTTTGAGCATCTCCAGCATGGACGTTCCCCACGAAACGCCAATAGTATGTGTCTCCTCACTTGCTGATGACGTATTTTCTTGAACCCGTCGGTCAAGGTAGCGTGCTGCCAAGGCTCCAACATGTCCAAGATTCGTCTCACTCGATGACGAACTCAACAATACTTGAGCATCTTTTAACCCGAACTGATTGACCAGTTCATCACGTAATGCAACCGAGGTACGAAGTGGTTGATGCACATGAATATCAACCAGCCCTAGCTCTCGTGAGCGTGTCAGGAGACGTGAAACGCCCGAACGCGAGACGCCTATCATCTTTGCTATCTGCTCCTGATTATAGTTCTCTTCGTAATAAAGGGAAGCAACCTCAGCAAGCAAATAGATATCATCACTTTCCTGTGTCATAGCCTGTATCTTTCGTCGGATAGAAATAAGTTTTCCGAACTCATATGCCAACTTTCACATTTGTGCAGAACTGAAAGTAATTGTAAAGAATGGAGCAGAATTTGTCAACGTTTCGGGTGTATACAAATGTGAACTATGGAATCTGGGTATGATATGATGAGAAAGATAGTATCGGTCAATTCGCAAGAGGGCTTTGTGCCTGTCGAGGATGGCTACCGTGTATGGTTTCGGAGCGTAGGTGGTGGAGCGGAGCAGGAGCATGTGCCGTTGCTCTGTCTGCATGGCGGCCCTGGTGCGCCTCATGATTATCTTGAAAACCTTGAGGCTCTGGCCTCCGAGACGCAGCGTGTTATTTTTTATGATCAGTTAGGTTGTGGTCACTCTGATGTGCCGGAAGATACCGCACGATGGCAAGTGCCGCGTTTTGTCGATGAACTGGCAACGGTACGCTATGTGCTGGGACTTGATCGTGTGCATATCTTAGGTCAATCGTGGGGCGGAATGCTCGCTATCGAGTACGCCCTCACACAGCCGCAGGGATTGATTAGCCTCATTCTTGCCAATACAACATCGAGCATTCCGTTGTGGATTGCTGAGGCGAATCGTCTCCGTGAGCAGTTGCCGCCAGAGGTGAATGCCGTCCTACTCAAACATGAAGCTGATGGCACGACGGAAGACCCTGAATATCAACAGGCTATGGAGGTCTTTTATGATCGCCATGTCATTCGCGTCAAGCCAATGCCAGATTTTGTGCAACGAGGCTTCGATAAAATAAGCAAGCCCGTCTACTACACGATGAATGGCCCCAGCGAATTTCACGTGATTGGAACCATCAAGGACTGGGATCGTACAGAACGACTTTCAGAGATACATGTTCCTACACTTATCCTGTCAGGACGCTACGATGAGTCCACTCCGATGATTAACGAGATATTGCATAGAGGAATCGCGGGTTCGGAATGGGTTATCTTCGAGCAAAGTTCACATCTTGCTCATGTCGAGGAAGCAGAACTGTATATGCAAACGGTGCGAGCATTCCTTGATAAAGTTGAGGCGAGTACGGTACAATGAATGAATAGAACAAAGCTGACGGTCTCTGTAGTGGCACAATGAATTGTGCCATTTACATTGCATAATGAATTGTGCCACTTGCATAATGAATTATGCCCCTACAGAGGCCGCCAGTGAGCTTGCCAGTATGACATTCCCCGAACTGGCACAATGAATTGTGCCACTACATCAGCGATGAAAGGCAGGCATAATGCTGAATTCAAGCGTAATTACGGAGTTGCGAAACATACTGGGTGACGATGGTGTCATCGAAAAGTATGAGCAGCTACGTACCTATGAATCTGACGGTCTAACGAGTTTTCGTGTTACTCCTGCGCTTGTCGTCCTTCCCACTTCTACCGAGCAGGTACAGGCCGTTGTACGTATTTGCCATCGGGAGCATATCCCCTTTGTGCCGCGTGGCTCAGGAACTGGCCTTTCCGGTGGCTCATTGCCTACAGAAGGATGTATCGTTATTACATTGTCGCGGATGCGTGACATTCTCGAAGTCGATATTCCCAATCAGCGTATTGTGGTGCAACCGGGGGTTATCAACCTCTGGGTGACACAGCGCGTCGCCCCCGATGGCTATTACTATGCCCCCGACCCTTCGAGCCAGCAAGTGTGTTCGATAGGTGGCAATATTGCGGAAAATTCTGGCGGAGCGCACTGCCTCAAATATGGTTTTACGGTGAATCACGTCCTGGGAATGAAGTTGGTGCTACCGGATGGTGAACTTGTCGAAATCGGTTCGCCGACACTCGATACACCGGGCTATGACCTCACTGGTATCGTTGTTGGTTCCGAGGGAACGCTTGGCATTGCCACCGAAATCACGCTGCGATTGGTGCATAAGGCAGAGCTAGCGCGTACTGTGATGGCAGCATTCGAGCATACCGACGGTGCTGGCGAGGCTGTATCGGGAATCATCGCGGCGGGCATTGTTCCTGCGGCTGTGGAGATGATGGACAAGCTGGCAATCAGCGCGTGTGAGGCATCGGCTCATGCTGGTTTTCCGCTTGATGCCGGTGCGGTATTGCTCATCGAGCTAGACGGGCCGCAAACAGAAGTCGAGTCACAATTCACGCTCATCGAAGATATTTGCAAGCGTGCAGGGGCGACGGAGTATCGACCTGCGCGAAGCCAGCAAGAGCGTGATTTGATGTGGAAGGGACGCAAGGCTGCGTTTGCCGCGATGGGTCGCATCAGTCCCAATTATATCGTGCAGGATGGCGTTATTCCACGTACCGCGCTCCCGGAAATATTGCGTGAAATCGAGGAATTGAGTAAGAGCTACGGGCTACGAGTCGCAAACGTCTTCCATGCTGGCGACGGTAATCTGCATCCGCTTGTCCTCTACGATCAAAGGAATGAGGGCGAGGAGCATCGTGCTGAGCAACTTGCTGGCGATATCATCCGTAGCTGTGTC
>DAIQNC010000469.1:0-3828 GCA_036788655.1 Ktedonobacteraceae bacterium | reverse complement strand
TTCTCGAAACTGGGGGCGCGTGACAGGTCGCAGGTGATTGTGAAGGCGCGACAACTGGGGCTGGCATAGTGTGATGCTACTCGTTATCCGCCAACAACTGATACACCCCTGCCGTGACTAACCCATAAATGAGGTGAGGAATGGCATCCGACGCCCATCCTGAGACGCCCCATGTCTTCGGGTTGCTCACTTTGAGCGACACAAGGGGAACGTCGCTTGCCGCCATTGCGGATGCGCCAACCAGCACACCCATAAGCGGCAATGAGGCATCCTCATCAACCTGTGAGCGTAAGAGACCATAGAGCGCACCTACGCCAAGCCCGTTGACATAACCCAGCAACGCCCCTAAGCCACTCTCGCGGTTCTGCGCCGTCTCATCCTGTGCGCCCACACCCTTTGATGAGAGAGGAAGATGTGCTTTATCTGCCAGAATATGCACCATCTTTGAGGGCGCACCACTCGATGCGCGACCCCGAATTGCCATATCCGCATACGTCGAGACGTTGAGTGCAACCGTGCCTATCGCTCCTGCTGCCAATCCAATTAACGCATCGCGTAACATTATCTAACTCCTTATATTCTCTATTATGAATTTATTTGTTCGTTCGCTTGTTCATTGATTAACACGTTATAAGAGAATGCTTTGTGACGCGGCATTTCATCCTGCTATTTGCCATGTCACTGTGTATCAGCTATAATAATGTTTCACTACTCTAAATCACCTCTTCTCATCTATAGCACAACCAAAGGAGCATCATGGCTGAACCACTGCACATTATTCTCGTGCCACACACCCACTGGGACCGCGAATGGTATCTTACATTTCAACAATTCCGTTTCCGGCTCGTACAGGCCATTGATAAGTTACTTGCCATTCTCGACTCTGATGCAGCATTTAGCCATTTCTTGCTCGACGGTCAGACCATCGTTCTCGACGATTATTTGCAGGTGCGCCCGGAGCAAGAGGAGCGATTACGAAAACATATTCGCAACGGGCGCATCTCAGTTGGCCCCTGGTATGTGCAACCCGACGAGTTTCTGGTGAGCGGTGAGTCACTCATTCGCAATCTGCACGTGGGTCTGACACGCGCCGCCGAGTTCGGGACGCCGATGTATGTGGGCTACGTGCCTGATGACTTCGGGCATATCGAGCAATTGCCACAGATTTTACGCGGTGTCGGCATTGATAGCGCGGTCTTCTGGCGGGGTGTCGGCTCAGAAGCACACAAAAGCGAGTTTCGCTGGCAGTCGCCCGATGGCTCGCATGTGCTGGTCATTCATCTTGCCGACCCCATCGGCTACTCCAACGCACGTCAGATGCCACTTGACCCACAGGAATTCGTGACACGTGTTGAACTACTCACCGCAAACGTATTAGCAAAGGCTACTACAGATACACTCCTCTTTATGAATGGCTCAGACCATCTCGAACCACAGGCTGGACTTCCTGCGACGATTGAAGCTGCGAATAAGCTGCTTGCTCACATCGACCCATCACGCAAACACCTTCTCTCCACGCTTGCACGAACAGAAGAGGAGCGCATTCGTTCCTATGACTCGATTGATGTACGTATTGGTACGCTTTCAGAGTACATTGAATATGTGCGTCAACATGTCTCGGAGCAAGAGCTACAGGTGCTGTGTGGCGATATGCGAAGCAGTCAATTCGCGCACCTGCTGCCCTCGGTTCTCTCGTCGCGTATGTGGATCAAGCAACAGAATACTGCGAACGAACATCTGCTGGAGCGCATGGTTGAACCGCTCACGGCATGGGCATGGATGCTAGGCGCGGACTATCCACAGGGGCTTGTACGCGAGGCATGGCGTTATCTACTGCGAAATCATCCACATGATAGTATCTGTGGATGCAGCATCGACCAGGTGCATCGTGAGAATGCGGTACGCTACGCGCAGAGTCAGCAGATTGGTGAGTTGCTCGTCAATCAAGCGGTAGACCAGATTGCGGCTCATGTCGATACGACACCACCTGTCCCCACAACGCAGATTGGTCATGAACCCGTTCCTGTTCTCGTCTTCAATCCCGGCCCTGGTTCGCGTACCGAGCGTATACAGGTCGATGTGCAGTTGCCTGGCTCGCTCTATCATGCTGTCGTCGTAGATGAGCAGGAAAAGCAGCTTCCCTATCGCATAGTTCATCGTTGGCGACAGGAGATTGGAACCATGCCCTTTGCGCGTGAGATGCTCGCCGCCTCAATTGCTCTTGCAGGTATCACCTCAACAGAGCAGTTTATAAATATGACGAAGGGCTTAATTGCCAATGGTATCGGACGGGACGAGAACAGTTTTGTTATCTCACATGTGCATGTCGAAGACCATACCGAGTCGCCTATTCACCATGTGCCGCACACACCACAACCAGGCGTAGTCTATATCGAAATCATGATAGCTCCCACCGGACGTGTCGTCGTCAACGAGCAGGAACTTGTCAGTACAGTACAACAAATTCTTTCTCTGCTCAATAATGAAGATATATCCATGTTCGAGATTTCGCTGGTCGATCAGGCGCGTGAAACCATCGAACTGCTTGCTCCTGACCTTCCTGCCAATGGATACAAAACGCTCTGGCTCTATCCGCGTGGCCTACAGGATAAGAAGGGCGAACAACAACTCCCATATCCACTTATTGCGCGTGAGAATGCTATCGAAAACGAATTCTATTCTATCGAAGTGAATGCTCAGGATGGTACATTGACGGTGACTGATAAGGCGAATGGCACAACCTTCGCTGGCCTCAATCGCTTCGTCGATAGTGGCGATGTCGGAGACCTGTACAACTACTCGCCGCCCGAACATGATACATATGTCACGCAACCCGTTGAACCACCGAAAATTGAACTGGTGAATATGGGGCCGATACAGGCAACGCTTCGCATCAGTGGACGCTGGTCAGTCCCCGTCTCTTGCTCATCGAATCGTACTGAGCGCAGTACACGCACGGCGATTTGCCCAATTTCGAGCGATGTTACACTGATTGCAGGTTCCCGTCGTATCCATATACACACAAGTGTGGAAAATCGTGCGCGAGACCATCGCTTGCGCGTCCTCTTCCCCGTACCGTATCAGGTTGAGCGAGTCGCGGTGGAAGAGACATTCGGAGTGCAGATGCGTCCCATCGCGCATCCACGCCCTACGAATGTCAGTGATTGGATTGAGGAGCCTGTCAATGTCTTGCCACAGAAACGCTTTGTGGACATTGGGAATGGGCAAACGGGCCTTGCCGTTCTCAATCGCGGCTTGCCAGAGTGTGAGATACTACGAGGAGAGAGTACACATGGCGTTGAGAGCGATACCCTCGCCGGTGCGGTCACATTACTACGTTGTGTTGAGTGGCTCTCACGTGGCGACCTTGCGACGCGCCGTGGACATGCAGGGCCGCCGGAGCAGACGCCAGAGGCACAATGCCAGGGACATAGCGAGTTCGATTACGCCCTTATTCCGCATAGCGGTACGTGGGAAGCGAATGATAGTCTCGTATTACGCGAGGCGCAAGCGTTTAATATTCCGGTCATTGCACGTGTAATGAGTGCGAAAGTCGATCAACAGCAGACGCAACTTCCAGCGCAGAGCAGCTTTGTCGAAGTCGAACCAGCAAGTGTTGTTGTCAGTGTAGTGAAGCGTAGCAACGATGGAAGTGGTCTGATTGTGCGCGTCTACAATCCGTTGCATCAAGAGGTTCATGCACGTCTTCACGTACATTCGGCATTCCAACAGGTGTACAGAACAAACCTGTTGGAAGAGCGGCAAGAGGAGATTGTGCCAGTTGACACAAATACCGTCTCTGTAACGTTACAAATAGGGGGTATTGCA
>DAIQNC010000468.1:0-3830 GCA_036788655.1 Ktedonobacteraceae bacterium | reverse complement strand
AGGCATTTGCAGCAGTCTTCGTCATCGGTTCCTACTTCCTCGCGCAGTATGTGCGTGTCTGGCGTCCTCGCAGATTGGCACAACAAGCATCGGAACAGAGCAACACAATTACTGAAAATGAGGTCGATGAAGGTTCACTTGTCCAGATATCGCAACGATAATTATAGCACGATGGACATTGAGAAATGGCAATGAACATACATGGGTGCTGTGGTTCCCAGAGTGTGATGAATCAGACTCTGGGAACCCACACGCATATGTCCAATATGTTACACCAGTTCTCCTCGCAACACCGTCACGGCTTGTCCACTCAATCGAACACGGTCTCCATCAAGGCGCACACGCACGATGCCACCACGTGCCGATGCTTGATAGCCGACCATTTCCTGCTTGTCGAGTTTCTTTGACCAGTAGGGCGTGAGCGTACAATGCGCCGAGCCAGTCACGGGGTCTTCATCAACGCCTACCTGGGGGCCGAAGAAACGCGAGACGAAATCGTACTCTTCTCCATCACGTTTGAAGTCTACGTTTCCCTGAATCATGTTATCTAGCTCAATTTTGCCGAATGCCCGACTTGAACTATTGGCACGGCTGGTGACGATGATGCCGCGTGCAGGAATCTGAGCCAGTAGCGATATGTTCGGTCGCAGATTTCGTACAACGTCTTCGGAATCGACTTCGACAAGATAGTCGAACTGGTTTTTGCCGATGTAGGTAGCAGGAACACCTAACGCTTCGAGCAGATGATCAGGTTCAGTAGCTATTTGTTCGGGTGTGGCAGGGAAGTTGAGTTCGATCCAATCTCCTTGCTTTTCTGCTGTTAACAAACCACTTTTTGTATGAAAACGCGCCTGTTCACCAACTTGAAGTGCGCCCGTTTCCCATAGTACATGTGCGCTCGCCAGTGTCGCATGACCACATAAATCGACTTCGACGGCAGGTGTGAACCAGCGCAGATTATAGTCATCTTCTTGTTTGAGCAGAAAGGCCGTTTCCGCAAGATTCATCTCCTGCGCGACATGCTGCATCCACACATCATCGCGTGGCTCATTGAGGATACAGACTGCCGCAGGATTGCCCGCGAAGGGTTTGTTTGTGAAGGCATCGACTTGTATGATAGGTTGCGTCATATGGATTCTCCTTTATAATAGGTTACATTAGTGGAGTGGGGACAGGGTATAACGATGGACATTGATAAATTATGATGAACGTTTGTGGTGTGCAAACGGGGTGTAATGAATTATACCCGTACATCTCAGCGTTGCTCCAACGATTGTTATTATTGTAGAGTTTATTTCCTTTGCCACTTAATCCACGTTCCAATTAACGCTACAATGTACGGGCATAATTCATTACACCCTGCGAGCCACTCATCATTATACCTCTATATTCGCACGGCTCAATTGTATTGTACGTATCGCTGGCTCAAACAAAAACTCGCTCTCTGGATTATGCTGCTTGTAACGACTAAGTGCAAGGTCACGGTTGTTCACGGCGTAGCAATAGACGCACCCATGTGGGCAGGTGTCGTAGTCGCCAATATCCTTTGAGGCATGGCAACGACACTCTGTACGATTACCACGTTCCTTCGCAATCACGGATTTGCCAGCAATGCGTGAGAGACGGTTGGCATCGACACATCGCGCCTCTTGCGACACACCCTCGATGACAAATTTTTGCTGTGAACAGATGCTGACACGCATTCCATACGTATCCGCTATCTGAGCCAATTCTTTCGTCAAAGCCAGTCCATGTTCCAGCACAAACTCCTCTGAACGATGCTCGTTCCATGTAAAGCCATATTCGTGCGCCGCAATCTCCATATTACGTGCCGTTTTACGGTACACCTGCGCGAACGAGATAACCACTTCGTCGGTGAGACCTTCTAATTGTTGAGCTAGCATTGCGAAATTCTCTTTATGCCAGTCAAACGTAGTTAGCGACGTGAAAAGTATCGGGTCATAACGCCACACGATACGTTCCGAGCCATAGTCATCTGCCAGGCGTTTCAACGACTCAACGACCTGCGTTACGGGCGCGACTCGCGCCTCTAGTTCATGAGGATAGCCCGTGATGCTGTGCTGAACAACAAACGGAATATTTCGTGTCTGCACTTCGGGTAAATATTTGAGCAATGGGCCAATATTTTTTGTCCAGAATACGAAGCCATCGACCTGTTCAGGGGCGAGGTCAATCCTATAGATTTGTCCACTATATGGGTTAACTGCTTTACAGTAACCAGCACGTAGACGATTGCGGAACCATTCGCTATAAAAGGCTGGAATATCCGTTCGGTAGCTTGCGGAGATAATCATAGTGTGCCTCTTCCAGGTAGGGCAATGGTGCTTACTCTTTCGGAACAGCGACTTCGTGATCTCGAAAGAAAACACGCCAGGGGCCGCAACTCAGCATGAATGGTTGCATCAATGCGCGTTCCGCCTGAACGGTGTGCATCAAATCGTGAGCAGCCCACGTTTGCAGCATCTGTGCAAGCGTGACTATGCCAAATTGCGGATGCTGTACTGTTCGTTCCAGATCGCTATCTTTCACGTTTTGAAGTAAGACAAGGCTTTCCTGACGTGCCTGTGCGAATACAGCTACAAGTTGCTCAGGAGCCAGTGACTCAATATCCGGGTGTTTTTGGTTGGGATCGAAGGCGACAAAGTCCTGCTCAGCAATAAAAGAGCGATAGCGCACAGGAAAGTTGAAGCGTTCTGCAACTAATAGATGTTGTAAACAATTGAAGGCTGACCACTCCCCGTCGGCTGGCGGGCGACTCAGCAGGTCAATCGGAAGCGTGCTAACCAGCCGTTGCCAACGTTCCAGGGTAGTTGATAAGACTGCATATACGTTCTCTACCTGAGTATTCATTCAATAAGAACCTCTCTTTATCTTTTTCAGGTCTAAAGAGACCGAAAAATTAACTGACTATCCCTTTCGACCATCAAATGACGACGGCCTTCACAATCAGCGATGCCGGTACAACATTATATCCAGGGACACGCTGCACAATCGCACCTGTTCCCTGTGGCTCCGCGATACACTCTACCATAAAACCTGCGTCAATGAGTGTGTTAAGATAGGTGCTGAGTGTACGGTGATACGTTCCAATCTGACCACGTACTCCATTTTTGTTATCTGACCGCCAGAACCCTTCATTGAAGTAATTCTTGACGGCGCGGCATACATCTCCCTGCTCGTCTATGTAAAAATACGAATGAGGCGGAAAGATGTAGGGCGGCAGGATAGCAAAGAGAAACCAGCCATCAGGCCGCAACACACGGTGTACTTGCTGAAAAGCCGCCGCGATATCCGCAATATCCATCAATGCCGTACTACACAGTACACCATCGAACGTAGTATCCGCGACAGTCACCAGAGTTTGTGCATCATCATGTCTATAGGAAATTCCAAGAGGTTCGCGTTCCTCATCCTGCTGTGCAATGGCTAATAGTTTCTCAGAGATATCAATACCCATGACAATCGCTCCGCGTTGCGCCAGTTGACGAGCCGTGACCCCTTGTCCACAGGCAAGGTCGCAGATATGTAATCCAGCTATCTCACCCATTAGAGCAAAGAGTGCAGGTTCAACAATATCATGCGTATGTACATTGGAGCGCACACTTTCATCATACCAATCGGCAATTGCATCATAGTTGAGCGTTGTCATAAGCTGTAAGCTCCATCATATCTGTAGGGGCGTTATTGGATAACGCCCTGACAATCCGACGATACACGTCTCAAAAAATGATGAACGTTGCGTGTGGAACGAAGCAGGGCATTGGCGAAGCAGGGCGTTATAGAATAACGCCCCTACAATTTAATTAGCA
>DAIQNC010000467.1:0-3831 GCA_036788655.1 Ktedonobacteraceae bacterium | reverse complement strand
GTTACAAAAAAACAAACGTGGTACTGCGATGTACCACGTCTCTTACTATACCACGTTTCGCCCCTCTTCGTAGACCTCCGATTTATCGATGGGAGTGTTTGCCTTGACTTCATCGATAAATCGGGGGTCTACGAAGAGGGAAACATTACGCTGAAACCACGACGACATGGTTCATCACATCGGGCTTGATATTCTTCGTCGATGGGTCATCGCCGGGGCCTTGTATCTTCAATGCGACATCTATGCCCTGCACCACGTGACCGAAGATGTTGTACGACTTGGGTAACGAAGTGTCGTTTCCAGTACAGATGAAGAATTGCGAGCCGTTGGTGTTCGCACCAGAGTTCGCCATAGCTATCGTTCCCTCAGTATAGCTTCCCTGTACAGGCTCGTCATTGAATTTGTAGCCGGGGCCACCTGTTCCAGCCTTCGGAGTGTTACCGAGTGGATCGCCTGTCTGAATAATGTAGGGGCCACTTGCCGATGTACTCTGGCCTTGCTGAATGACACGGTGGAAGACAAGACCGTCATAGAAGTGATTTTGCGCCAGGAAGACGAAATTATTGACGGTATTCGGCGCAATTTTGGGATCAAGTTCGACGACAATTAAGCCTTTATTCGTATTGATACCTGCACAATAGATTTTGCTGGTATTGATCGTCATTGCCGGAGCCTGTGAGTAGGTATGCTTCGTCGCGTCGAATGTTGCCTTATTCGGTGCTGCTGCGGTATCGGTAATCTGTTTGAGAACACTGCTACTGGTACAGGGCGAGGCGGCAGTCGTTGTAGTCGTCGTCTTCACCTTCTTTGGCAACGCGAAAGGCCCAAAGTGATAATAGTAGAGGGTAAAAATACCAAGACCGATAATGAGTAGTACAATTATTGCAGTCGCCCATGGGTAACGTGCGACGCCGCGTGCCGGGGGTCTATAACCAGCCCGTTTGATAGGTGGTGCGGTTTTTACTTCCAGCTTCGGTAGCGCAGTGGCGTGTGCCTTCGCAATACGTGCGGCACGTTTCGTCGCCTCTCGTTTCGTTGTTTTTGGCATAGGATAACGTTCTTAACTCCTTCTTTGACCACATGGCTCACTCGAACCTGGGGTAATAATGTCTTCGCTATAATACCCTTATCACGTGGAAGGGTCAAGTGTTTTGCCGGACTGGTTATGTTTACGACGACAATGAGACCTCTTGCGTCGGGTCGAGCGGTTTGATACCACTTGTGATGGCGGCCTGTGAGAGACGCGAGACCCACGACACGGTTTCATCTGGCGCGAGATAGGCAAATTGCGTGAGGTAACGCTGATTGCGGCGCACAAGGTAGCCACGTCCTGGCGGCATATCGCTCATTCGCACATTGAGTACCTGCGGATCGTTCGGGTCTGCGCCCAGGATAATGCCGATGCGTCCTGAACGAATCGCAGGAAGTATCGCATCGCTTTTCATGACATCGGATGGCGCACCCGCGACGATGATGTGAAAGTGCAGGTCACGCGCCTGAGCAATAAACTCGCGCATGTCGTTGAGCGGATTTTTCGGAAGTACACTCAACTGATCGTAGTCGTCGATGACCAGCACAAGCGGGTCAAGCGATGCCCCAGGTACGATGCGGCTATCCTCGTTTGCCTGTTCAAGCTCCTCACGTAGCACATTGAGCCGTCGTCGTAGTTCCTCTTTGATGCTCTCCATCGCCTTCACCAGTCGCTCTTCTGTATCCGCATAGACACGCAGTGCAGGCAAACGTCGCAGGGCGCGTGAGCTACGCCGAAAATCGACGAATATAACACGTGCCTGCTTATTCAAGGGTGTCGAGAGCATCATCAAACAAGTCTGGATAATACTGGTACGTCCACTCCCTGACCCACCTGCAATGAGCAGATGTGGCGTGTCTGCATTCAAATCTATACTAATCGGGCGTAGCGAAAAGTCTTCCAGGCCCAAACGTATATGGAGAGAGCGTCCTGCTACAGGCATCGTCCTGTTCTCTTTCGTTGTCTCCACCTCTTCCACGGAACTAACGCCCGAAATCGCATCCATCAGGAAGTAGTCAGCACGTACAAAATCGGGTAGCAGACGAATAGGTGGTGCAAGCAAACTTTTCGCTATACGCCCCGATTTACTGAAGCTTTGCACAAACTCATCAAGCTGGCGCGTCTGCTCATCAACGTCATCACCTGGCACAGGCAACGCGATATGCACCTCTTCAAGCGTTTTGCCACGCTTATAGCCTCGCCCGGCAAGTGCAGAATCAATGGCGGAAGCATCATTCTTGCCAATGAGGATGAGCGAATCGGTATACTCGACGAGACGTAGCGCAATACGCATCTCGAAGAGACTGAGCAACTGCATCGGCACACCAACGGGTCGGTCTATCGTCAGCACCAGGTACACACCATAGGTGCGCCCCTGACGTGCTATAGCCAACAATCGCTCCATTTCTTTATCATGTGCCTGCTTGAAGTCGATGAAACGGTCAATCATCAGCACAATAGCAGGCATTTCTGGCATCTGTGGCGTCTGTGGCATCTGTGACGTATTTTGTTCGCCGCGTCTTCGCTGATAGGACAGAAAATCGTCAATCTGATGCGCTGTACAGAGTTGTTTGCGTTCCTCGATAATACCTTCGAGTTTACGCAGAAGACGCCGAATATACTCATCGTCGCTCTCGCCAAAAACGCCACCTACATGTGGGAGCTTCTCAAAGACACGCAATGCCTGACCCCCAAAGTCGATTAAGTAGAGATGCAATTGTGATGGCGAATGAGAAAGGGCAAGCGATGTAATCAACGAGCGCAGGAAGACACTTTTCCCTGTTCCCGACGCACCACCAATGATAACATGTCCGCCATGACGTGCCATATCCAACAACCAGGGTTCCTGTCGTTGCTCGGCAGGCAGGTCAATCATACCAACAGGGCAGGAAAGCCATCCATAGGTCGGATGCTTGCTCAATGCTGTTTGAGCATTCTGTCCATTCTGTAATGATGTACGGCGTACTCTTTTATAGACTTCGGCAAGGTGAATGCGATGTGGCAGAGGCGCGGGCCAAGGCTTGAAAAGTTGTGCGCCAATCGTATCCTGATATGGCTCGATAGCATCCATCAACACCGTCTGGTCGATAATTTCACCGTTTCCATTTGTAGCCTGTTTCGCCGTGATAACCGCTTCATTGGCTACGCGAGCAGGAAGCGAGATACGCGCACTCTGGAATAGATCGAATATTTCGGAGCCAATCTGGAAGTAGGCGCGTCCTGGAATAGTGCTTGGCAAGAGTGCCGCCTCAGAACGTCCGAGCATGTCTCGGCTATCTTGCAGTGAGGCAACACGTAGGCAGATGCGGAACTTGAGGTTCGACCAGATGTTGGCATTCACCGAACCCGTCGGCTTTTGTGTGGCGAGGATGAGATGAACGCCGAGGCTACGCCCCTTCTGCACCACGCTGACCAGACCTTCCATAAACATCGGATGCTCTTTCGCCAGTTCCGCGAACTCGTCAATGATGATGAAGAGATGGGGCAATGGTTCCAGTATATTCGGATTTTGCGCTCGCATGGCGATATATTCCGAAATTTTCTTCGCGTTTGCCTGACTCAGGATATGTTCACGGCGTCGCAACTCGCTTTTAAGTGCGACGAGGGCGCGTTCAGTCAATTTGCCGCTCAGGTCTGTCACCATACCAACGGTATGCGGTATCTTCTCGAACGGTTTGAAGGCCGCACCACCTTTGAAATCGACCAGCACGAAATTGACAAGATGTGGATGATGCGTGGCGGCAAGTCCCACAAT
The DNA here is from genome assembly GCA_036788655.1 of Ktedonobacteraceae bacterium. Lineage (GTDB taxonomy): Bacteria > Chloroflexota > Ktedonobacteria > Ktedonobacterales > Ktedonobacteraceae > JBBQVS01. The sequence goes on along the minus strand of DAIQNC010000467.1, from coordinate 46 downwards.
AATCGACTGCAACAACTCGCTTTTTCCTGCTCCCGTTGTGCCTGCG
>DAIQNC010000466.1:0-3845 GCA_036788655.1 Ktedonobacteraceae bacterium | reverse complement strand
CATGCGACATCGAGGTGTGCATGTCCACTCACCGTAATCTGTGGACGCCTACCACTGTCATGAGTTTTTTCGAGATACATCTGGAGATAATCATACGCTTCCTGTGCCGATGTGACCAGCAGTTCACTCTGCCATCCTTCGCGCAGGTCAAGCATGTTATAGGCTATGTTGAGATGATGTAACAGTTCGTGCCGTGCAGGGTCTTCATCATGGAGCGTGAGACACACATCGAGCAAGGTCTCCATCAAGTGATAGGTTTGCCAGAGGAGCGTGTTACGAACACTTAGTGTCAAGCCACCAAAGGGTTGTGGCACTCCCGTATACACTTGCAACAAAAGCTTGTGAGCCTGTCCATCGCTCGCTTCATCGGGTAACAATAGCACAGGATGTCGCCAGTCAAAAGCTCCGATAGCACGTCCATCGAGAAAGACCGTCGCTTCCAGCCGCAGGAAGAGCGCGTCATCGCCAGGCGTCTCCCAGTGCAATTGCAGCACCACAGGCTGACCTTGCATCTCTCTGGACGCCTTGAACGTAGCTTTCAACCAGCTTGTGCCATGACGCACACCCCACTCTTTCCCAACCTGCACCTCGTGCCACTCCGTTTCATGCGTCGGAAACGTCATTGCTCCCGTAGCAACACTGCTATAGACAGGCGTGAGTTGATGCGGCGGACCCTCTACTACCCGGCTAAATGTGCGTAGACTGCGCTGAAGCTTTTCAACGGTGAAAACCATAAAATGTATCCTTCCTATCTGTGGATGACGATGTAGCGATGCCATATATTGCGTATGATACATTTCTACCACAAAATGAGGATGTAGCGGTGCTGGTTCGCGAGGTGGATAATGAAAAGTATTAAATGACGGTATACAGTCGTGGTGTGGGAAAGGTATAAAGGTGAGCCTTAACGAAATAACATGGGAATTCGTGAAGTGGCTACCAGGGTGTAATGAATTAGACCCTGCTAACTCGACGCATCATGTCCCAATTACTGTATCAAGGTTCATCATTATACCCATTACTTACCTTTATCCCAAAAATCGCTTATGATCTTTCAATATAGCGATGAGATAGAGCAATGGAACGATGGTGTTGAGGTAGCCAATCAACGAAACCGTCAGAAAGAGGGGATCGTTGATTGGTAAGTCTTTCAGAAACGCGCCCGATATATTGTGGAGTAGATAAAAGGTGGTTTCCGTTATGAGGAAGAGCAAAAGTATCCAGCCACCAGTGGGGCGTTCAGCAACGGTTAGCCAGTATCCAATGAGGAAGAAGACCAGAGTGAGGGCTAGCAGCACAGTACCAAACGGTGCAGGAGTGACATGGTGTACAGCATAGAAGTGAATATAATAGGGAACCTGAGCGATATAGTTGATGAGTGTAATAATGAACAGGACAATAAGTGCTGTGCGCCAGCGTGAGGTCAACTGTGGACGAACCATCAGGTGCATGAAAGAAACTCCTTTATAAATTATCTTGAATGCGACGTAGGGACAGATTCATCACGTCCGTCTGGTCGGATCGCTATGTACACACGGACGTGATGAATCTGTCCCTACGTCAGTATTCAGGATATTATGTTAATCTTCATCATACTTATGGCCCAACAGGGGGAGATGGTTTCTTATTGCGTTGTCGCACCATCTTGTCTACGCGCAAGACCAGCATGATGCAGACGACGATGCCGAGCAGGATGCCGAGCGGTGTGAGGAAGCCGAAGGCAAGGCCAGCAGTGAGGAAGTAGCCGAGCGCACCACCGACGATGACCGCCATGATGAGCATGAATGTTCGTAGATGCGTCATGGCCCACGTCGCGCTCTTGAGCATGTAGTCACTGATTTGTGGAATCGTTCCAATCGTTGCTCCGAGCGCGGCAATAAAGAGCATTACCGCCAGTTGCAGCCCATGTTGACTCATATGCACACTCGATTGCCACAAAATCTCGATAATGCTTACCAGGAATAGCGCACCACCCATGCCCGTACAGGCGCGGTTCCACAGGTCTTGCCAGCTCCACGCCTGTTGCCAGTGGACAAGGAGCGCACCAAGTGTCGCGGCTGGTATCATCAGCACAAGCACAAGGATAAACCAGGGACTGGGCGGCAGAGGGCTGGCATGGACAAGCGACCCTATCAAAGTATAGCAGAGGCTCGCCAGCATAGAGGCAGATACGAAAGCAAGGCCGCGTCGCATCCACGTGCGTTGCTTCGGCGTCACTTGAAGCTGTTCCCAGCCGCTATAGTTCGCACCACTTGCCGCCTGCGCCGTCGGGTTGCCGTACTTCGCCTTATATTCGTTGTCGCGTTTCTCTTCCAGTGTCGCAAACGTACTCTGTGCCTGATTGGTACTTGCATGAGCCGATGGAACCGCCTGCATTGTCTGTCCTGTATGACTGATAGGATTCGCTTGAATCGCGACCTGCTTCCCACTCAGGCCAACCATCGTTCCGAGCATCGCATCGTCATCATCATCCAGGTCGGCTCCTGTGGTCTTGCCACCATAACGCGGGCCGTTCGATGCATTGAGCGTGAGGATATCGGCATCCACCTCGACAATGATATCTTGAGGCGCATTCTTACTTTCGCCATTTGCTGAAGTGACCGAACTATCAGGTGAGATAAGGATTGTACCTGTATAATGTGACAGACCATTCAACTGCGAGCTATTGATACGCACATTAACCCGTGTCTCCATACCATCGAAGTGTGTCTGATCGACGACAATCCAGGACTCGATGGCGCGAATGAGACCCCTGACACGCATCCCCTGATTGCCCGAAATCGTGAAGCTCATGGGCGCGGACATGCCCGGATAGAGTTGCCCAAAGTCAAGATTGCGCGGTTGCACGATGACATTCGAGCGCGGCACACGCTGGAAGAGCCAGCTTCTTCCCGTTGCACTATTTGTATCTGATGCGCCATTTGTAGCAGGTGCGACCTGTCCAGAGCGCGTCGGCGTGGGAGATTTTCCGCTATAGCCGCGAATACGTGCGTTCGGCCCCATCACATTGCGAATGAAGAGTTCTACTGCTTCCTGCGGGTCGTCTACTGCGGCACGAATTTGACGGGTTGAACGTGCCAGTTGATCCTCGCCAATCTCTTTCAGCCATAACTCGATTTCGCCATCGGCAAGATAGTCCGACGCCTCTTCGGGATAGCGAGCACACAGGTCGGCAAGTTCGCGTGGTGTTGTGGCCTGATCGCCATTCTGAAAAAGGAACGTGCCGACGCCGAGCAGGGCGCGACGGAAAGCGGCGATAGTGGGATAGCGATTTTCAGGCTCCAACGAGGTCGCCTTTTCGAGGGCGCGTGCCACCATCGGCGAAATCTGCGGATTGATGCTACGGACATCCTTGAGGCCAAAGCCTGTCTCTGACAACGTATTGGTAAGCAGTTGGAAGAGCGTCATTGCCAGCGAGTAGATATCGGCACGTGCATCAGTCTGAGCTTTTCCATATTGTTCTGGCGGAGCGAAACCGGGTGTACCGAGCAACTGTGTATCCTGTGCGCTCAGAGGTCGGAAGAAACGCGCAATACCGAAGTCGATAAGCTTGATACGCCCTGTACGTGCCGTCAACATGATATTGCCCGGCTTCATATCGCGGAAGATAATCGGTGGGTTCTGATTATGCAAATAGTCCAGCACATCACAGAGTTGACGCGCCCAACCAAGTACGCGCCGCTCCTGAAACGGGCCATTGTTGCGCTCCAACAGATTTTCGAGCGTTGCGCCATCGACATACTCCATCACCATGAAGTAGCGTGGTCCCTCGCTGAAAAAGCCATGAAACGCGGGCAGGTTGGGATGATTCAAGCCCCAGAGCATTTTTGCCTCGGCCTTGAAGT
>DAIQNC010000465.1:0-3847 GCA_036788655.1 Ktedonobacteraceae bacterium | reverse complement strand
GAGCTTGGACGCTCTTGCTATTATGTCCTCTTTCGAGCCATCCCAACCTACGTTATTGGTACTGTTTTGTTCAGATTAGGCTTACCAGGAAACTGGCAATCGTGGCTAGCATATGTATTTGCACTGATATTTGCAGCACTATTTGGCATCATTTATCGCTACCTCTACAATATGGTTGCATTTTGGATTGTCGAGGCAAGAATGGTTGGCGTGTTCGCGGCGACCATCGCTTTTTTCTTTACAGGCCAACTCATTCCTCTACCCTTTTTCCCGACATGGCTACACACACTTGCTCTCTGGTTGCCGTTCAATACGTTGCTGAATGCGCCAACTGAGGTGTTTCTGAGTAAGGTGAGCGGTGGAATGCTTTGGCTCGATCTGGCACGTCAACTGTTCTGGGTGCTGGTATTTTACGTGTTGATGCGTTGGCTGACGGGGATTGCCACCCGTCGCGTTGTTGTGCAAGGCGGCTAGACGTAGGGGCGTTATTCTGTAACGCCCTGGTAGCACTACCACAACGTTACAAGGTGATGACTCTGGGCGTTATCGAATAACGCCCCTACAGATGACCGATTCAATAAGTAAGGCTACAAGTATGTTTACTTCATTCATGAACGATATGCGTCTGTATCGACGCTTGATTGTCATGCAACTACACGCGCAATGGCAATATAAAACGGATTTAGTGGTAGGTATCATCACGCTTTTGTTTCTTACGGGTCTGGAGTTCGTTGCACTCCTGCTCTATTTTGTGCCGTTTCATACATTACTGGGTTGGCAAGTGGGCGAAGTTGCGTTGTTGGCTTCGCTCTCTGCATTCGGTTCTGGCCTGGCAGAAATGGTCGAGGCAGGAGTCGATCATTTTTCTGATACAATTAGACGCGGTGATTTTGACCGTTTGTTGATACGTCCGATTGGTGCATTTTTGCAGGTGATGGGAAACGATTTTCGTCTGAGCAGACTGGGACGATTGTTACAGGCATCGGTGGCTTTTGGCGTAGCACTCTATCTGCTTCCTCACTTACACTGGACGTTTGATAAGATATTGGTGTTATTGCTCGGTGTGGTGAGCAACATGATTATCTTCATTGCAATCTTGCTTCTGGGCGCAACCCTTTGCTTCTGGACAGTCGAGACGACGGAACTCACGAACCTGTTGCATGATGGTGGACGTGAGATGCTCAACTACCCCATCACGATTTACAATCAATCGTTGCAACGCTTTTTCCTGTTTGTTGTTCCTATCGCGTTCGGTTCATATATACCTGCATGTTATATTCTTGGGCATTCCCTGCCATTTGGATTGTCGACATGGATAGTTTTTGTATCACCATTAGCTGCATTGCTTTTTGCCGTCATTGCTGGACTGCTCTGGCGATTTGGTGTACGCCATTATCAGAGTACAGGAAGTTGAACCATTTATCGGTAGTCTGGCGATTTATCGCAGAAGAACGGCTCGTCTGCGATAAATCGCCAGACTACCGATAGCGAGAAATAATGCTGTGAGGTAGATTGTTTTCTAAGATGGACCTCCGAATACACCACTTTCTCGAAAATTTTCCCACATGCTTTTTATCACGTTGAGCAAAGGTGTGTTTGTGATGAAATTTTTGTAAGTGTGAGGAGCATCACACTGGCTTCTGTGAAAACAAATCTTCATCTCCGTTTACCTTGTAAAGAGATATGAGATGGTGGATGGGTAATTAGTATGGGGTGATGTGCAAAGTATGGGCGAATTTTATCAGAGTCATTATACTGTTCAGTGTGTTGGTAGCGTCTATAGTTAGTGAATAATATACATAATCTCTACAGGAGTGCAATAAAAATGAATCAAGTACAGGAAAGACGAGACAAGAAAGTATTCCATTCTCACGATTTTGTGTTATGGCATTATCGTTCTGATAATCATGCTATTCCCGTTCCTGCTGTCGTCGTTGATGAGCGAGATGAGAAGGTGATTATTCGCGCCCGTGTCGAGGGGCATGTAGAAGAGTTCTCAGTCGATCCCAATGAACTGATTGAGCGATAGATAAGCCTTGTGTGACGCGCACGTTGCTGTGCCAATCAATCGGCATGTGTAGACAAGTGCAAACCGAGCCACCCTCTACATTAACATAGTAGCCGCACATATCATCATATGTGCGGCTTTCAGTTCGTGAAATAGCCCATGTTGTGCCGTGATTTATCACGGGCGTGTGCCAGACACCCGTGATAAATCACGGCACAACATGGAAATCGACAATTGCTCTTCTCAATGTTCATGTCAGTAATGGCAGAGGCTTGACAAAAGGAATCGCTATAATATCTACTTGAACAGTAGGAACTATTTGGTTTTGGATTGTGAGACAACTGCAAGGCCAATGCTCAATTTTGAAACGCCGCCCATTCCATAAGAACATAATAACTACTCTGGCGTGTTCAAACGTTTACTCTATGTAAAGGCGTGGTCACATGTTTAGTAGATATATCCAGCACTGGGTACGAAGATGTATGGCACAACTCGTGACACCGTTCGTAAGACTGAACATTACTCCAAATGTACTGACGACTGTCGGTTTCTTGTTCAGCATCGTTGCAGCGGCGACGATTGCTGAGGGACAGCTTGTGGTTGGCGGAATCCTGGTGTTGCTTGCTGGCATCTTTGATATGTTCGATGGAGCGGTAGCACGGGTGCAAAATACCTCCACACCCTTTGGAGCCTTTCTCGATTCGACGCTTGATCGCTATTCGGAAAGCATCATCTTATCAGGGTTGTTACTGTATGCATTGCAACGCCCACCAGGCTTTCATGAACCGCTCTGGCCTACTGTCCATGAGCAATTCTGGATGATCCTCTTCATCTATGTGACTATTGTTGGTTCCCTTTTAGTGAGCTATACAAAAGCACGTGCCGAAAGTCTAGGTACAGCGTGTCGTGCAGGTTTCCTGGCTCGTCCAGAGCGTGTTGTGCTGCTCGCTTTTGGCCTCCTGTCTGGTCTGAACATTTGGGTGCTTGCCTTGCTCGCCGTCTTCTCGAACGTTACCGCCATCGAGCGTATCATCGCGGTGAAGATTGCAATGAGTAAGCCCCAACCAATTTCTTCACATGTGCCACAGGAAAATGGTCATGTGAAGAACATGCTGAAAACTCCGGTAGAGTGAGGAATGGAAATAGTTGTTCTTGTAGGGATACGTAAGAGCATATTTTTCAGGTAGAGACATGCAGAGAATGCTGCAACAATTTTTGCAGAGGGCTGAAAACGAAGATGAATGCAGTACAGCAAGTGCAACAACGCGCCCGGATCAAGTTTCTAAAAGGGCCGCTTCATGGAACCACTCTTGATATTGTTCGACCGATTACGACTATTGGACGCGATAGAAGTAACGATATTACGATCCCCGACCAGAAGGTTTCTCGCTTCCATGCTCGTCTCCTGTGGGTCAATGGTTCGTGGAAGATTGAAAAGCTTTCCCAGAACAACTCTGTTATTGTCAATCAACAGAGCGTGGAGAATAGTCCGCTTTTCCACGATTCTATGGTTGAGTTAGGTGAGGATAGCACTTTTCTCTTTCTCCTCGCTCTCGACGATGTACAGGCTGGAGACGTGGCGCAGCAGTCTCCTGTTCTTGAACACGCATCTGCCCATGCTTCTGCGGCAATGGCGGTAGAGCCTCTTGTTGCTGATGAGCAATCGGTCGTCCAGCATCTGGAAGTGGCCCAGGGATATGCTGACCATGTAGCTCGGGGAGAGGCAGTGAAGCCTCATGGAACCGAAGTGGCCTCGATTACGACGCTCGGTATTCCTTTCATGGATATCAAAGATGATATAGGCAGAATTGATAAGAAATATCCTCTTGTGAAGCAGGT
>DAIQNC010000464.1:0-3847 GCA_036788655.1 Ktedonobacteraceae bacterium | reverse complement strand
GGCACATCATCTCGCTACTTATGTGAAAGATGTAGGCTTCACGCACATCGAATTGATGCCTATTACCGAGTATCCCTATGATGGTTCTTGGGGCTATCAGGTCACGGGCTACTTCGCACCCACCAGCCGTTTTGGAACCCCTGAAGATTTCCAATACTTTGTCGATTATATGCACCAGCAGGGTATCGGTGTACTCCTTGACTGGGTTCCATCGCATTTCCCAAAGGATGGCAACGCACTTAGCTACTTCGATGGCACACATCTGTATGAATACGGAGACGAGCGCAAGGGAGAGCATAAAGAATGGGGTAGCTATGTCTTCGATTATGGACGCAGTGAGGTCAAGAACTTTCTGATAGCCAGTGCGCTGTTCTGGCTCCGTGAATATCATATCGATGGATTGCGCGTCGATGCAGTTGCTTCAATGCTCTATCTCGACTACATGCGTGAGCCGGGACAGTGGATTGCCAATCAATATGGTGGACGCGAACACCTGGAAGCCGTTGACTTTCTCCGTCAACTCAACGAAGCCGTCTATGACCAGACACAGGGGACGGTGACGGTCGCTGAGGAGTCAACAGCATGGCCTCTCGTTTCACGTCCAACCTACGTTGGTGGCCTCGGCTTTACCTACAAGTGGAATATGGGATGGATGCACGATATGCTGGAATACATGCACCTCGACCCGATCTACCGCCGCTATCACCATACCAATATTACGTTCTCACTCATGTACGCCTACTCGGAGAACTTCGTGCTACCACTATCACATGATGAAGTGGTTCATATCAAAGGCTCGATGATTAACAAGATGCCCGGCGACCTTTGGCAAAAATTCGCTAACCTGCGCTGCTTCTATGGCTATATGTGGACACATCCAGGGAAAAAGTTGCTCTTCATGGGTGGTGAGTTCGGTCAATGGAGTGAGTGGAATTTCGCACAAAGTCTTGACTGGCATTTACTCGGCTCACATAGTGACGATCATCACAGACACCTCCTTGATTTTATGCGCGACCTCAACACGATTTATCAACGTGAGCCTGCATTAAGTAAGCTCGACACCGACCCACAGGGCTTCTCCTGGATCGATGTGCATGACTCAGATAATAGTGTCATTTCGTTTATGCGTCGAAGCGGAAACGATGACGAAACACTCATTATCGTGTGCAACTTTACTCCTGTTCCACGGCATGGATATCGTCTCGGTGTTCCTAACGCTGGTGAATACTACGAGTTATTGAACAGCGATGACCTGCGTTACGGTGGCAGCGGCCTTACCAATCCGCAACAGATGCCGAGCGGCCCGATGTACTGGCAATCGTGTCCACATTCTATTCTGCTCACCCTACCACCACTTGCCACCGTGATGTTGAAGCGGCGGCCTCAGAAAGAAGATAATCAATCGTATGAGTCGTAACCACAATTCTGAAAAACGTCCTTCGTTTGTGCCAAATCGTCAACAGAGAAATACGAAAGCGGCTCCGCGCTATCGTCCACAGTCCGAGCAACACTCCGTCACTGAGGATGAGCGTCTGCTGCGACGCCCAGCACAACCGCTTATCAGTCCGACAGACCCGATGCCACGTGAGCAGGTGAAACGGGAAGAACATGCTCGTGAGCGTGCGTTGAACTTCGACTTCACGCTCACAGACCCCTGGCGCGTTATGCGAATCATGAGCGAATTCGTGAATGGCTTCGATGCTCTCGCACACATTCCACCATGTGTCACCATTTTTGGCTCGGCAAGGCTCAAACAGGGTACACCTACCTATAATGCCGCGACAGTCACAGCGCGTCTCCTTGCAAAATCGGGATTTGGCGTCATTACTGGTGGTGGCCCTGGCATCATGGAAGCTGCCAACAAAGGAGCGCAAGAGGGTGAAGCATGTTCGGTAGGATGTAATATCGAGCTACCCTTCGAGCAACGTCCCAACGACTACCTCGACATTTCTCTCGATTTCAACTACTTTTTCGTGCGTAAAACAATGTTCATCAAATATTCGGAGGCATTCGTCATCTTCCCCGGTGGCTTCGGCACAATGGACGAACTCTTCGAAGCGTTGACGCTCATTCAAACGCAGAAAGTCAGTCATTTTCCCATCATTCTCTATGACTCACGGTATTGGAGCGGACGCGATATCATGCTACACGAGGGCACAGTCTCGGAAGAAGATATTGCGCTGATGCGACTCTCAGATGATCCAGAGGAAATTTGCCAGATAATCACAGAGTCCTATCAAGAGAGCTATCGACAGGATAAAACAGGCTCATCTAATGGCTATCGTGACCAGTCGATTCGCTAGGATGCTACTCTCAATCAAAAAGATAGACATGCTCACTCCTCGATAGCTTTTGAACCATATATGGTTCAAAAGCTATCGAGGAGTGAGCATTCATGTTGCTCTTACATACCTTTTCCCAGACAATCTACTGTTACAATTCGCCTTTCCGCGAAAAAAACAAAGCTCCTTCACCTTGTAAAATCACAATGCCGACAAACACAAGTATACCACCTGCAATCTGCAAGATATCGAGTTGTTGCCCAAGCCAAAAGTATGCAATCACACCACCTGCAACAAGCTCGAAGGTACTCACAATGCCAGCGCGTGTAGCGTCAACAATGCGTAACGCCGATATAACCAGTGAGAATGGAATAGCCATACCGAGGATACCAACAAGCATGATGAGGAATAGATGATGCGGCGTCCATGTATTTGCCGGAACCGTCCAGAGCGGTTGTATACAGAGCCAGAAAATGGCGGCAACAATTGCTCCATAGGTCGTTGTTGTGAGAGGTGGAATATCGCGCCCAAGACGCCTACCGAGTAGCAGATACGCAACATAGGTGATGAGAGCAAACACGGCATACAGCAACCCCAACGGGTTCAGGCCATTCAAACTCAAATGCCATACGCCTGTGAGTAGCGCAACGCCACCGAAGGTCAACACGAGGGCAGTAATCACATAGCGAGATGGTGCGCATCTACGTATTACAGCTTCGCCTATCGCAATCCAGGCAGGAGCAGTAAACTGGATGACGAGCGCAACCGCAATGGGTAGTCGGCTGATTGCTACGAAGTAGGTGAACGTGACGAGCGCAAGTGTGATACCAAAGGAAACAAGCCATCCCCACTGGCGAATACGGACTCGTAGCTCTTTACGCGCTCCTACACCCAGCACTACAAGCAAGCACAGACCACCGATGATCATACGAAACTCGACAAGTGTTGTGGGCGAGATACCGTCATCGAAGAGTAAACGTGAGAGACTGCCATTGAAGCCGAAGAGCGTTGCCGCCACTAGCACCATCATATAGCCAGTCAAGCGCGAGGGATATCTTGACCTCGCGCTCATCTGTCTGCTCAAGAGATTGCTCCACCACAAAAGCTACAAAAACGCTGATTCATCTGCTCTCGTCCACACTGAGGACACGGAATAAACGTCGTGTTTGTAAACGCAGAAGAGACAGGGATGCTGCAAAACCGATGATCAAGCCCAAGAAAACACCTTCGCGCCTTCGATTGAGCGGTAGGCATACGAGGCTCCATGACGTACCCTTACATTGAATGTAGGGGCTTCTACGCTTGTAACGGCGTTGGGTGCGTCCCACCCGATAGGTGTTGATATCCCCGTGTAAGGATATTGATGGCGGCGTTCACATCACGGTCTAATTCCGCTCCGCACTCGCAAGAGTGCCAGCGTTCCGACAAGTCCTTTTTCTTGACCGTGCCACACTGGGAGCAGAGTTGTGACGTGAAACGTGGGGACACTGTGAGTAGTGTTCTGCCAGCCTCAGACGTATGGAATCGTTACTCCTGTTTAGAAAGCAGAACAATAGGCTGCGGCA
>DAIQNC010000463.1:0-3860 GCA_036788655.1 Ktedonobacteraceae bacterium | reverse complement strand
TAACCTGACCGGCAGCATCAATCGAAAGATCGACCACACGGCGGCTCAGGTCGTTACGTGTACGAGTAGCCTCCTGCTGAATACGAGCGATGAGCTGTTGCCCAATCTGGTCGGCCCGTGCCTGTGCCTCTTCCTGGATACGGTCTGCCTCTTGCTGCGCCGTTCTCTGAGCGCGTTCTATAATCTCCTGCGCCTGGCGACGTGCATTCAGCACAATTTGCTCCGCATCCTTGTTCGCATCCGCAAGCCTGCGGTCTGCCTTTTCAGCATTCTCGATACCTTCACGGATACGCGCCGCTCGTTTATCGAGCAGGTTCACTATCGCGGGAAGCAAATATCGCCAGAGAAGGAAGAAGACAATACCGAAACTGATGAGTTGCGAGAGGAAGGCAAGAGCGTTGATACCGAGGCCGTTGGAGATAGCATCACCAGGGCTGGTAGCGGCGAGTACGAACATCGACGCTAATGTATACATCTTCTGTTTCCTTTCGTTCCTTCTATGCAGGGTAACTATGGGGTTTCGTAGCAACCCGATTTATCGATTGGCTCTGCTTAATAATGAGCCAATCGATAAATCGTGGCTCTACGAAATTGTTACTTATTTCGTCAATCTCCATAATTAAACCCCTACAGACGTATCCTATAATGCTATTCTCTATAATACGAGACGTAGCTCATCCCAGTTTCCTCTCAACCCACTACACTAGAGCGAAGGAGCGAGAGAGCAACTGACCGAACGAGCTACATCTCCGCGAACAGCATTATTCGTGTAGAGGGGACTACGCTGGCTTCAGGAACAAGATGAGCAGGGAGATGACCAGTGCGTAAATAGCAACAGCTTCTGCCAACACGAGACCAAGAATCATGTCGGTACGAATGATTGGTTCTGCTTCGGGGTTGCGTCCGATAGCACTCATGGCCTGTCCAACGCCGATACCGATACCAATTCCCGGTCCAATAGCACCGAGGCCGATTGCTAATCCGATTGCAATAGCTAACATGAGAGAAATCCTCCTTAAAGATGCGACAATAATGTCATTTGAAAATCGTCATATATGCAAGCACGAAATAAGATATTCGTGCGTCGCAAACGTAATTGGTGCAAGGGTGTAATGAATTAGACCCGTACAAAACCCATACAGAAATTTAATGTGCTGCTGCGGATCGTTCGCGTTGAGACACTTCTGCCTCAGCCTCGCTATGTGACTCGCCTTCGCCGGTTTCATGGCTCTCTGTTGCAAGCTGCAAGTAGAGAAGCGAGAGTATGGCGAAGATGAATGCCTGCAAGACCGCGACAAACAACTCGAATGGGATAAAGATGATATCGGCAACAATTGGAAGCAGAAAGGCGAAGGCGGATAGCACGATGGTTCCTGCAAAGACGTTGCCGAAAAGACGGAACGAGAGCGAGATGATACGTGCAATCTCACCGATCAGTTCAAGTATACCGACAAAGAAAGCAAGGGGACTACGGAAATTGATATACTTGCTAATTTGTACCCCTGTTCCCAGTGACGCAAATCCAAACACCTGTGCGGTCACTACCGCGATAATTGCCATACCGATAGTTAAGTTCAAATCCGTTGTCGCAGGTCGAAGCCAGGGAATGACCGCATTCGAGATGTTCCCGAAGAGCAGAAAGCCCAGAACTGGATGCCCACCAGCGTCAGCCACTGCCTTTGTGTCGATGGCTCCAACGGTATCAACACCGGGGAGAATATCGACGGCATTGGCGAGAACGATGAAGAGGAAGAAGGTAGCAACCAGGGGAAAGAACTTCTTTGCCTTATTTCTATCGCCGCCTGTCACCGTTGCAATCAAGCCAACCAGAAACTCAACTAGATATTCAGCAGCACTCTGCCAACGTCCAGGGATAAGGCTATGATGGCGCATGGTGATAGCGAAGAATAGAATAAGGGCGAGACCACAAAGCCATGTGTCCAGTAGCGTATTCGTGACCGGGAATCCGAATATAGAGAATATCCGATCCGGCGCAACACTTATATTTGGAAATCTCCAGAGCACTCGGTTCCTCCTTGAGTACCGGACTCTGTTAGACCTGATCGTTATAGATGGTGTTTTCTCTCCCGTCTATTCCATCTAGTCTTTCATAGCGCGTGAAAATAAACGGTAGGCTCCATATATTCCCGAAGCCAGGCCAAGCAGCAGCCCGAAGAGTAATAATATAGGACTGGTATGGAATCGGCCATCGAGGAAACTCCCCAGAATGGCACCCAGCACAATCGGGATGGCGATAACGAATCCGAGTTGTCCCATCAATGCCAGTGATTCCCCAAGTGAGGGGCTGGGTTTCTTGCTCATCATCTGACCCGATTTCTGTTTTTTCCTGTACTCTCTACGTATTGAATTATAGCACACGGGGTAAAGTATATGCAACAACTGATACACTTTCCAATGCATTATGCATTTTCGTCCAATCGGAAAACGCCGCGCTCTTCCTGGTACGTGAACAACTCCGCATAACGCCCCCAGTTGATAGCCGTTTCCAGTTGTGCCTGTGCTTCCTGCGCTCCAAAGTATGGCTCTAACAGGCTCACCACATGCTCCTCTGGCAGGACATGACCGGGAGCCTTTTGCAAGTCATTGACGATATGGCGTAGAATACGCACGTGTGTTAACGCTTGATCGCGGAACACGTTTTTCTCTTCCAACACACCTGCCTCTGCAAAATGCTTGCCAGCTTCAGTCAGCACCAGGTCGCCTTCCTGCGTATCGGCAAGATCGAGCAGGTCTGCCGCTTCGAGCAGGGGTAGTAGGTCGTCCAATTCCAGTTGCATAGTACGCCCTATCTGATACAGGTCTTCGCGTCCACCACGTGCATTCACAAGCTCTATCAGGCCCGTCACGTCACCGATAGCGACATGAGGCAACACTTGATACGGGCGTGGCTTTGCGACAGGGTGTTGACCCGTTGCTTGTGCGGGCATGAGCTTTGCGATATCTTCCTGGGGACTGGTCATAATACGATAAATGAGGTCTACGAGGTTGGTATGCGCCTCGCTTTGTCCTGTACGTTGTGCTACTGGTAGGCCGGGTAGCTCTACGCGGATATGCCCTGGATTTGCGCCCAATACCAGAATGCGATCCGCCATACTCACCGCCTCGTCGATATTGTGTGTTACCATCAAAATTGCGCGTGTCGGTATCGTTTGCTCACGCCATAACCCCAATAACTCTTTGCGTAGATTTGCAGCCGTGAGTACGTCGAGTGCGCTGAACGGCTCGTCCATGAAGAGCAACTCCGGCTCGACCACAATAGCACGTGCAAAACCGACACGCTGGCGCATTCCACCTGAAAGCTCCTTCGGATAAGCGTCCTCGAAACCGTCCAGCCCAATGCTGTCGATGGCTGCCAGAGCGCGTTTGAGTCGCTGTGTCTCGGTCAGAGGTTGCGCTTGCAAACCAAGTTCGACGTTGTGCAAGACAGTCAGCCAGGGAAAGAGCGCGAAAGATTGAAATACTATCGCAATATGCGGATTTGGCCCATATTGAGGTTTGCCGCGAAAGAGAACCTCACCGGATGTAGGGGCAATTAAGCCCGCGAGAATACGCAGAAGCGTCGATTTGCCAGAACCAGATGGGCCGAGCAGAGCCACAAACTCGCCTGAACGAATTTGTACATTCACATTGTCCAGTACCAGATGCGGATGAGGCTTCTGCGGACTCTGCCCCTCAACCTCGTAGGTCTTACTACAATTCACCACTTCTAGTAGCATCTCTTCCGGCGAAGTGGTATCCGTAGACTGTATATGTTGTTGTTCCGATTGCGTCATAGTTTGCGCTCCTGATAATTAATTCCCACGTTCGGAAATCAGCACCTTCGTAGACCCCGATTTATC
>DAIQNC010000462.1:0-3864 GCA_036788655.1 Ktedonobacteraceae bacterium | reverse complement strand
TCCTACTGTCATCCTGGGATGTATGGTATTTTCCTGCTCATCGAGGCGACACGACAGCTGCGTGGTGAATGCGAGACACGTCAGGTGGAAGGCGCACGGATTGCACTTGCTCACGGCACTGGCGGCGTACTCTCATCGGGTGCAACCGTTATTCTTGGAAAGGACTGATAGCTATGCCAGGAACAATTCCAGCTTCTATGATTAAGCAGGATAGCGATTCACGCCCTTACTGGGAAGGTCTGGCGCAAGGTGAATTGCGTATTCAGCACTGCAACGTCTGCTCGAAGGCTGTGTTCTATCCACGTTCAATATGCCCACATTGTCATGCAGATTCACTTTCGTGGATTGTGGCGAGCGGCAAGGGGACTATCTATTCGTACACCGTCGTGCATCAGGGCTTTGGCTCATTTGCGGAGGATGTACCGTTCGTCATTGCCATAGTTGAACTAGAAGAGGGCGCACATATGATGTCGCGGATTGTGGACGCGCCACGTGAGCATGTTGTGGTCGGTGCAGAGGTAAAAGTGACGTTCGAGCGTGTCGGCGAAGACATGACATTGCCATATTTTCACCTCGTCGAGTAAATTGCTCGTCGCCCGTTTCTCTTACAATATTGTTCGAGATATCTAGGATGCGAGGAACTCTACAATGGTGCAGTCCCGACAAGTTTCACCAGAGCAACTCCGACAATTCTTTCGTCCACAAAGCATCGCTCTGGTGGGGGCGACCGACAATTCACGCTGGTCTCTCTATACCTACGAAAATTTAAGGAATTACAGTTTCCCCGGCGCAATCTATCTGGTGAACCCGAATCGTGAGATCGTCCATGGTCAACAGGCATATAAAACGCTACGCGATATCCCCGAAGTCGTTGACCTTGCATTCGTGATGGTCTCGACGCCGCGTGTCCTCCCGATTATGCAGGAGGCAGCGGAACTCGGCACGAAAAACTTTGTGATTTTGACCTCTGGCTTTAGCGAGATGGGCGAGGAAGGGGCACGACTTGAACGCGAAATTCTCACCTTCGCGCAGCATCACGGGCTGATATTGCTTGGGCCAAATGGCAACGGTTTCATCAACATTACCAATCAGATAACCCCCTATGGTCTGCCTATCATGCCGCCTCTCAAACGTGGCCCGGTGGGTGTGGTGCTGCAAAGTGGCGCACTGGCAAGTGCGGTACTTTCTTATGCACAAGGGCATGGCATTGGACTGAGCTTGCTGGTGGCGATGGGCAACGAGACGATGATATCGGTCACGGACGTGGTGGACTATCTGCTTGAGGAAGAGTCTACACGCTCAGTTGCGCTGTTCCTTGAGAGCATACGTCATCCTGATGAACTGCGGCGTGTGGCAGAAAAGGCTCGCTCACTACGCAAAACGATTGTGGCCTTGAAGATTGGTAGTAGCGAAGCCAGTTCACGTACTGCAATGGCTCATACAGGCGCACTTGTCGGAAACAATGCTGTCAATGATGCTGCGCTACGTCAATTAGGTATTATCCGCGTCTCCTCACTGGAAGACCTGCTCACAACTGCTGGTCTGGCTGGCTATACTGAACCATTGCCCGGACGCAGAATGGGCGTAGTCACACCGTCGGGTGGTGCGTGTGATATTATTTCCGATTTAGCAGAAGATGTCGGAATTGACTTGCCAGAGTTTGCGCCGGAGACGATTGAGAAGCTACAAGCTATCCTTCCAGCCTTTTCGACTTGCCATAATCCTCTGGATGTGACGGGCTACATCGTCGTAGATTCGTCGATTCAGCAACGCTCGCTAGAAGTGGTTGTACATGATCCCAACATAGATTTCGTACTGAACCTGACCGCGACAGAGGGCGGACGTGAGCCAACACCGGAAATGCTGGCGGTGATGCTACCCACCTATGATAACCTCAAACGAGTTATTCAAGAGTCGCCGCGTCCGGTGCTGTTAACCTCGAATACCTGTATGGATTTATCACCGATGGCGAAGCGGGTTGTGGAGCGTACTGGTTTGCACTGGACGGCTGGCATGGAACACGGTGTGCGAGCCATTGGTCGCTTCCTCTGGTGGTCTGAGTTCATTCGTTCCTCACCTGCTAAAGTAGAGACAGAAACGCCACCAGCAATCTCTCATGAGCGAGCATTCCAGGGAAATTGGTCTGAGGCTCAAGCTCGCACGTTGCTGGAACAGGTTGGCATTCCCATCATTCCTGGCAAACTTGCTACAACTGCTGATGAAGCTATTCGGGCTGCAAACGAGGTTGGCCTACCCGTCGTTCTCAAAATTCAGTCACCGCAACTACTCCATAAAAGTGATATAGGCGGCGTTGCGCTCAATCTCATAGATGAAGAGGCTGTACGCGAGGAATTCACGAATATGATGAATCGTGTGCAACGTAGACAGTCGGATGCTACTATTGAGGGTATTCTGGTTAGTCCCATGCGCCCGTCGGGTCTTGAATTGCTTGTTGGCGTCGTGCGTGATGACCTCTGGGGTCTGGTACTTACGGTAGGTCTCGGTGGTGTCTGGACAGAGATTTTGAAGGATACATCGGTACGTGTTCTGCCTGTACAGTACGATGAAATCGAGAAGATGCTTGGTGAATTGCGTGGTGCGCAATTGTTACGTGGTGCGCGTGGACAGGAAGGCGTGGATATCCATGCAGTGAGCGAAGTGATTTATCGCGTCAGTACGCTTGCACTTGCACTTGGCTCACAGTTGAACGCATTGGAAATCAACCCTTTGCTCGTCAATGGTTCTCACATCGAAGCACTTGATGTGCTTGTCAACTGGTTAGAGTAATAGCAGCTAATACGAGGTCTCCATCCTTCGGAGTGCTGTAGAGGTGCAATTCATTGCACCCATGCGCCCTGAGACGACGGGTGCAATGAATTGCACCTCTACAGCACTCAGAGGGATAAAGAACCTTAATACTAATAAAAGACGAAAGGAGCAGAGCGAAAGACAACGTTCACCTCTTCAATGTTGAAGGGGAAGAACGTTGCCGAATACAAATTGGGTACACATCACGTTTCAGGGTAAACGTAGCATTCATTGTTCATTTTAGTAACGTCACTCTTAGACTCGTTTCACGTATTTGCTGACACATAGCTGTGCTGGCAAACGGGTATCAAGGAGACTTCAATGAGCAGCACTTTACAAATCGGACCTGGACACCGCTTTCTGGAGCATTACCCTACCAATAACTGGCGTATCTGGTATCTTGCGCTGGCAGTCATCGCTACCATCATGCTGTACTATGAGTCGTATGTGCTTTCATCAGTAGCACCACTCATCCTGGTATCGTTTAAGCTCAGTATCTCAAACTACACACGGGTCTTGCTTCTTAGCAACCTGATTGGAGCATTATCTGCCATCTTCGGTAGCCTGTCTGACCGCATCGGGCGTAGTAATCTCATCGTCTATGGTCTTCTTATCACGGGCGTAGGAACCATTGTCATGTCCTTCCTGAACGTCTTATGGCTGTTCATACTGGGCATTTGTGTATTAGGCTTTGTCGAAGGTATTATCCTGGTGGCAACACCTGCACTGGTACGCGACTTCTCTCCTCGTTTTGGACGTGCGCTGGCAATGGGATTCTGGACTGTCGGCCCCGTTGGTGGCAGTGTGTTGGCAACTACAGTGGCAAGCCGAACACTTCCTGTCTACAGTTCATGGCAATCGCAATATGTCATTGCAGGCATCGTGGGTGTGGTTATCTCTGTCCTGTGCTTCCTCTTCCTGCGTGAACTTTCACCGGGATTACGCGATCAGGTGATGAATACCGTGCAGGAAAAAGATACCGTTGAGCGTCGTGCAGGTAGCATTGATGTCGAAGGTGCGATTGAGCATCCCTGGCGACAAATGCTGAATTGGCGT
>DAIQNC010000461.1:0-3875 GCA_036788655.1 Ktedonobacteraceae bacterium | reverse complement strand
ATTTATGTACAGGACAAATGCAGCAGGTGAGCGGTGCATTAAACGTTTTTGCACCCATTACTGAGTGTGGTGAGCGTCTGAACAACTTAACAGGAGTTACAAGCACCTGCATGGCATATTTCTTCAGCAGTTGTAAGCCTGCGTGTTGTCGCTCCCCTCTGTACCACGTGATTATGGCATGGCATAGTGTATAGAGTGCAGAGGCAATACGCCCGTGCCTCACATCTAACCAGAAGAGCTTGACGAGGCAGAGCAGTTCTCCACGTGGAAATTGCTTTGCCCTGGCCTCTTTATGTGCCAGTTTTATGTATTGCTTTGCTCGCCTGTAGTTGCCCTCTTGCTCATAGAGTGAAGCCCACGCGAGGCCAACCAGCACACGCCCGGAACTAGAGAACTGGATAGCATCGAACATGTTTTGACTTGCCTCGATATGATAACGCGCCTGTTCAAGCAGATTGGCAGAGGTCAACAACTCGCCGAGCCGCACATGATAAAATGCTGATGCCGACAATTCTTCTGGACACATGCTCTGATATCGGTGGCCCTCTACATAGTAATACATCGCATCCTGTGCATTGCCCTCGGCCTCGGCAATTCTTCCAAGATAATGAAGAATGGTAGCCATTGTGCGTTTTCCAGGATAGATGCTGAAATCTGCCTCTAGCAGTGTGGGGTTGGCTTCAAGTGCGGCTTTTGCCTGTAAAAAATGCTGACGCGCCTGCTCATAACGAAAGATGGTCGTATAATTCATGCCTAAATCAGTGTACACACGAGCCAGAAATTGGCGCAGATGACCGCCCTCTCGCTGAATGATTTGCTCGCATTGATAACATGCTGCGAGCGATTGTTCGTAAAGACTGACTTCCGTATAATATTCAGCGAGACGGAATAGCACTTTGACCAGTCCTTCCATATCATGTGTTCGCTCGGCTTCAACACGTGCTGCGAGAAAGGCGGCCTCGCGTTCAGTATTTTCGAGCTTATCGAGCCGCAGAAAATTTGCTTTCGCAAGATACAGGTCTACCAGCGGGTAGTTTTTGTCATGATAAACCTTGATGACTCGATCAATATATGTTTTGCCGAACTCAAAACCCAATCCCACATTTTCGACAAAACGAATGAGTTCCGTGATGTAGTTGACCAGCAAATCAGGTTCATCAATGAGGTCGGGTTCCTGTAACACACTGTGCAAGGTATGAAGCGACTTTGAGATGTAGGGCCTAGTCGAGGTTTGTGATGTATGTAATCGAGCATAGTGTTCGTGAAGGACAATGTGAAAAGCTTTTTTCCGATAATCGAGACTTCGCATATCCTGCTTCATCTTGTTGATACACTCAAGTTTTGCTTGTAGATATGCCTGTGAAATTGTTGCCATAATGTGTTCCCTGACTGTTTACGTATCCATATGACAGATGAACTTCCAGAGAAGACTATGAATAGAGTAAGAACGTGTATTGACACTTGATGCACGGATAAGCGATAGCTCACAGGCAACCTGGAGCGCATGTTTGAAGGTAGCTTCTTCGCCGATGTCACTGTAGCTAAACAGGTTGCTGTATTCAATTGTCTCTCCAGCACTGAGCGGACAGAAGGCGTTGAGTAACCGATTTGTTGTCTGCTCGCTACACCGTTCCTGCAACAGTGAAAGCGACTCGAAGTACAGGTAGTCGATGATATTTCTTCCCATGAGCCTGTTGACCTCTTGTAGTTCGGTTAAGACAAATGGAAGCGGGAGAAAGCTTGTAAGAAAGCGCGTGACGCAGAGCTTCATAAGCAACGGATTTCCCTCGGTCGCATCGACGATTGGCATAAGTTCCTCATCACTTGTCTGTCGTATATCGTCGTTGCCCAACTGACGAATGAATTGCAGCGCGAAATGTGGGGGCAATCCTGTAAGCTGTTTTTCAATGATGTGAAAGGCTTTCCCTGCTATAGTACGGCGTGTCGTGATGAGAATTTTGTGTGGCTTGATGATAGATATGGCACTGGTGGGGCCACAGAGGTAATGAATAGCTTCCGTGACATCCTCAACTGTTTCGAGATTATCAATGACCAGCAGACACTTCTCGTCAGAAGGCAGGGCGCGAAGTGCCTGTTGGAAGTCACTGATCCAGGAAATCGAGCCGTTTCCCATTGAAAGCCCAAGCTGATCTGCTATTCTTTTGATGATGTCTGACCAGCGTAACTCAGCACTGCTTCCGCGTAACAATGTTCCATCAGGTAGAATTTGCGCGGTCTTCGCTGAAACCCATGCCACACGTGTAAAACCAGCATCAGCAGCATAACGAGCAACGATCTCATAGGCGAGAGCCGTTTTGCCCAGTCCCCCTTCACCAAAGAGACTGATGATCCATCCACTTTGTTCAGCTATCAGATATTCACGCAGGTGTTCCAGTATGTCATCCACTCCGAACAAGGTAGTGTGATCGACGAAGGCATTCTCGCGCAAGACATTCCTGATACGCTGCCGTATGGTGTCTGTGGATATGCCTGAGTCGTCAAGCCCATTGTCAGAAGTAGTTCTATTCAGGATTGAAGCAATATGGCCTGTTGATACTGCATTATCGAGATTGAGTAAGCGGACATGTTCGGATGAGCGTTGTTCATCTTCAGCAGGATAAAGCCCTAACTCTTCTACGGTCTTTCCCAGAGCTTTCGCAATACTTTTATGCATGGAGAGTGTCGGGAACGCTTCCTGTCGCTCCCAGCGACTGATAGATTTTTCATCAACGTCGAGTAGACGTGCAAGAGCTTTTTGTGTGAGGCCACGCTGCTTGCGAATTCGTACAAGTTGCTCATGGAATAAGATGCGTTTCTGCATTGAACAGCTCCATCCTCATCACGTTGGCGCAATCGTGTATTGCAGCACTCTACATGCTTAGACGTATCGTTCCCCGATTTATAAAATTGGGTACTGTTTTCGTCATGCAAGATGTCTACAGAATAGACTGGATATGTACCCTGTATGTCCTGTTTTTGTGGTTCCTATGTCCCCCGAACTACAGTTATGCTTCTGTTACGAACGCTGAAATTCTCTGCGAAAGGAAAGAAGGATGAGCAACAGGCGACAGGAGCAAGGACAAGACATTTTTTCTCTCTCTCATTATACCTACATTGTACATATGCATCTACGCTGCACAAACGAGTCGTCGGAATTTGTGCTAACAACCCAGGAAGGCGCAAACATGACGATAGAGAACGCGGCAGGACAGGTAATACACAGCCTCTTCGATATGGTGCTGATGGACAAAGTGTCGATGCGCTGGTCGTCCCCACCAACCACATTCCCTGCCTATCAAATTCTGATAAACGCGCATTGTACTCGCCAGCTACCTGCGACTTCTGCTCAACTGACGGCGTTGGAGTATAAGCTGGAACAGCGAATAGGGAGTATATGTGAGGAACTCTTTACTAGCGTTCACATTGTAGAAGTGGTCGTGAAGTTTCTGCCTACGGAAGAATGGGAGCGTATTCTGAAGATACGCTAGCCTCTGACTATGATTTCATCAGCATCATATACACCACCAACCACAACGTTGTCTGATGTTCACTTGGAATCCAATCCCCTCACTCCTCTAATTAATTATGTGCTGTGGAATACTGTGCTGATGAATCATTGATGGGACGTTTGTGGTAGGCGAAGGGGTGTAATGAATTATGCCCGTACAGGGTCGCGTGGTGGGTTACATTGTACAGTTGGGAAGGGGTGTAATGAATTATACCCGTACATGTAGCGTTGATCGAACATTCGAGAATGGAAACGTTAGCATACCTGAAATCTTGGACGTATCCTGAGATGTACAGGCATAATTCATTACACCCCTTCACCCTCTACCAACGTTAGATCAACGCGACCCTGTACGGGCATAATTCAT
>DAIQNC010000460.1:0-3876 GCA_036788655.1 Ktedonobacteraceae bacterium | reverse complement strand
GGCAACACCTTCGAGATAAGTTCGAGCGTCGATTGTGACATCTCCGGCTTAATCTGCTCACCAAATATCGGCTCGCCCTTCTTCAGCAACATATCCGCGCACGACACCAACTCGCCCGTATCCCGACTCACCAACTGAAACTCTTCCTCGATACCCAGTGTGAAACCTGCTGACATAACCTGTCCCTCCGTATCCGCAACTCACATAATATACAATCTGAACTATTATATCCTGATTACGGAACAGAGGATGCTGTAGTTTCTATGCAGATAGCTCCCATTTAATCATGTCCCCATCATGTCCCACACGTTTCATCCCCACCTTCTCTAATACCCTGATGGAGCCAATATTATCATCCAGACATTCAGCAGTGATGACCTTGATATCTGGTTGTTGAAAGAGCCATGTAATGAAACGCCCTGCCATCTCGGTTGCATAGCCATGTCTCTGATACTCAGGAATGATGTCATATCCTATCTCTACCATCCCTGCCTCGTCTGGCGCACCATGACATCCTATGCCACCAATAACAACCTTATCTGCTTTATGCACCGTGATAACGTCCCAGGTAGCATGTGTTGGGTCTTGTTCCATTTGTCCAATAAAAAATGGCAATGCTTCCGCAAAATCCTTTTGAGGCCAATGCTCAGGCACATGGACACCGAGCAGTTCAGCAAGCTTTGATTTGTTGGCAAGGGTAAGCTTTTTCAGGTCTAATGAAAAAGGAATGAGTAGAAGACGCTCTGATTCTAATACATCCATAATAAATAGTACCTTCTCGACAGGTTCGATACGCTGTAGGGACAGATTTATCATATCCGTGTGTTCTGTACCACGATTCGTCATACATACCCACACGGACGTGATAAATCTGTCCCTATAACAACTCTCCCCATACAGCGTAGCGAACACGCCTTCATAGATTTCTTCAACTGTCAATTTCAGACGAGGTTGCTCAAACTCAATCGTTTGTCCTGTAGAATAACGTTCTTGCATCCAATTTGTCGAGCGACGATAGACCTCAACATGTTGCTCATCCTGGCTCACCAATACATAAACCTCAAGCGAAGGACAGCGTATATAGCGAGAAAACTTCTCTAACCTATCATATTTTTCGGTACTCGGTGAAAGCACTTCAAAAACAATGAGAGGAGATTGAATTTTGAAGGGTTTCAGACGTTTATTCTTATCCCAATCGGCTCGATCACAGGTCAGCACAACGTCGGGTACGACCGGAGGCTTTCCTGGAATTGCAACATACTGATCTCTATGGGCGCGGCAGGGGCCACTCCTGCCTATTTGCTCGAACAACCGTGCCTCGATATTAGACGCAATCGCACTATGCTCAGGCGTCGAGCCTGTCATATCATAGACAATACCGTCAATGAGTTCATAACGGTAGGGGCTTTCGACGCTAATCAACTGCTCGAATGCCTCTTCTGTCATATGAACGACCTGTGGTTCGTAGCGTTGAGGATGAGCCGCCATCGTTTTCTCCTGACAGTTTTCAACGGTCTGTCTCTGTCCATCTAAAATAATAAAGTTTTCCTGATTATAACATAGTTTTGAGAAGCTCTTTTGCTGCGTAACGTACTGTACACCAGAACATGTACAAGTTATAATGGTGATGGCAATGATAATAAAGAGTGCATAACAGGAGTACACGATCATGGCAATGTCCGAATCCCCCAAACCAGAAAAAGCCAGCACCTACATTGTACAGAACCGTAGTGATGAGCGAGAACTGAAACGCCTGACGATTCAGGACGATATGATAACGCGAGAGATGGGGGGAGTATTGCCAGAACAAAGCGATGTGACTGGCATTCGACGTATCCTTGATATAGCCTGTGGTACTGGCGGCTGGCTTATCGAGGTAGCAAAAACCTATCCAGAGATGAAGGATTTACAAGGGATAGATATCAGTAGACGCATGATTGAATACGCCCGTAGTCGGGCAGAAACCGCTCAGATGAGTGACCGTGTGAATTTTCGTGACATGGATGCGCTCCAGATGCTCGAATATCCCGATAATTACTTCGATATGGTCAACATGCGTTTCAGCATCGGCTTCATTCGCACATGGGAGTGGGGAAAGATGCTTACAGAGATGCGGCGTGTTACTCGTCCAAAGGGCATTGTACGTATCACCGAGGGGAATATCTCCACAAGCAATAGCGATGCATTGACACAACTCTATAGTATGTTCTCCTGTGCCTTTGAAAAGGCCGGACACCTTTTCTCGCCAGAACAAACGTCACTGGGCGATAATCTTCCTCGCCTCTTCAAACAATATGGGCTACAGAACGTCCAGACCAGAACCTACGACATACAATATCTTGCAGGAACGCCAACTGGACAAGACTATTGCGATGATATGACGCACATGTTCAAAACGGCACAACCCTTTATCCAAAAATGGGGATGTGCGGGCAAGGATTACGAAACAGTTTATCAGCAAATGCTCAACGATATACAGCAACCAGATTTTCACGCGACATGGCAAGTGATAACAATATGGGGCTATACGTCTAACTCCAAATAGCACTTATTTCGAGGAAGTATATTCATGCATGGCATCATCTCACTCCTCGACGACGCCTACTATCAACAGGTCGAAGCACTGTGGGCAGAACTCAAGCGCGAATTTGGCGTTCAGGGCGTTTACATCACACCATTTCCGCACTTCTCGTATCATATAGCGCGTCAATATGACCCGGAAAAACTTGAGCCACTGCTGCATACCTTCGCATCAGAGCAGAAGCCATTTCATGTAAAAACAACAGGCTTAGGAATATTTACAGGGCAACAACCTGTTCTCTATATACCAGTTGTACGAAGTCCACAGCTCACAAAAGTTCATCAAGCACTGTGGCAAAGACTTGTGGAATTGGGACAAGCTAACAATGATAGTCAGAATTACTATGCCCCTGATAATTGGATGCCACATATCACCATTGGCTTCAGTGATGTCGATTGCCAAATGTTAGCAAACATCGTACACTATTTAGGTACACATTCCTTCAACTGGGATATCTTCATCGACAATATCGCGCTCATCTACGATACGGGGACGGCGCAACAGTTGCGGACGCGCATTCCGCTGAACGGCGCAAAGAGGTAATTCGTGAGTTCTTTTCTTGATGCACTTGCCCAACGAGTTCTTATTTACGACGGGGCAATGGGAACCAATATACAACGTTATCAACTGACTGCGGAAGATTATGGTGGTCAGGCTACCGAGGGTTGCAACGAATACCTCGTCATCACCAAACCTTCCGTCATCGAAGAGATTCAGCGCGGCTTCCTTGAAGTCGGCTGCGATGTGTTGGAAAGCGATTCCTTTACAGGCAGTCGTCTCAAACTCGACGAGTACGGACTGGGCGAGCGCACCCACGAAATCAACTTTGCCGCCGCTCAACTGGCACGTCGCCTTGCCGACGAGTATAGCACGCCCGAACATCCGCGTTTCGTCGCTGGCTCCATCGGCCCCACCGGAATGCTACCATCGTCCGATGATCCACTATTAAGCAACATCACCTACCAGCAACTCGCCGACATCTTCCACGAACAAGCTGCCGCATTGCTCGAAGGTGGCGTCGATGTGCTACTCATCGAGACAAGCCAGGATATCTTAGAGGTTCGTGCCACTATCACGGGCATTCGTCGCGCCATGAAACAGGTCGGACGCACCGTTCCCATTCAGGCACAGGTCTCACTTGATACCAGTGGACGTATGCTGCTCGGTACAGATATCGCAGCAGTTATGGCGACACTCACAGCTTTGCGCGTCGATATCATCGGCCTGAACTGCTCCACTGGCCCCGACTACATGCGCGAACCGATGCGCTATCTTTCGGAGAATTGCCCACTTCC
>DAIQNC010000459.1:0-3882 GCA_036788655.1 Ktedonobacteraceae bacterium | reverse complement strand
GTGATCATGAATTTTCACATCCTTACATATCAGCGGAATTACCTTCCAATAGGTTGTGCAACAGACCTGCGATAGGAGTGGGTGATTCCACCTCTTGTGCGGTCTTCTGGAAGAGACCAACATCTTTCAAAGGGATGGGACTCTGACCGAAAGCTGCGTTATTCTCTGCAAGCCTCTTGCCATAGCTCTTGTAGATGGGTGCAGACAATAATGTGTTTGTCAGCATGTCAACCACTGCCAGTGGATTGACTCCGTTATCCTTTGCCATCGAGAGAGCTTCTCTCATAGAATAACCTGCCGACACAATCAGGAAATTTCCAACCAGCTTGACGATGTTTGCCGAGCCGATCTCTTCACCAAAATCGAAGATGCCTTGTCCACCCATTGCCTCAAGGATGGGACGGACTCGCTCTTTTGCCTGTCGTGGCCCTGAGAAGGGAATCCAGAGTTGTCGCGCAATGGCTGCCTCTGGTCTGCCAAAGATGGGTGCATCGACATAAAAACTTCCATGTTGCGCGTGTAGAGCTGCAAGCCTCTTCGACGTTTCAGGCAATACCGTACTCATCGACACATGAATGCCGCCCTGTCCCAATCGCTCTAAAAACCCATCGCTCATGACAATACTTTCAAGTGCTGCATCATCCCACACAATGCTTGCGACAATTCCCCCGCCCGTTATTGTGTCGGCAGGGGAGCTTGCATGGTAAGCTCCCTGAGCAACCAGAGATTCCGCTTTGCTAGCCGTGCGGTTGTGGACGCGAAGCGCGTATCCAGCATTGAGGAGATTGCTAGCCATTGGCAGACCTAGATTGCCAAGTCCGATAAATCCAATTGTGTCATTCATAGTTATCACTCCTTATAAACGTCCTATGGGCATGAACATGACGTTAACGTTATGTTTTTGTGCAAAAAAACTAGGAATGTTCTTTGTCCTCTAGCCAACGCTCGAAGCGTTCGATATTGGCCTGTAAGTCATCTCGAAATTGCTGTAACGCACCAATTTTGCGGTTTGTCTCAGCGAGATGTTGACGCATTATAGCAAGGACTTTCTGTTTGGGTTGTATTCCACTGGGGTCAGTGAAATAGAGGTCGATGACATCACGTATTTCATCCAGGCTGAGTCCGAGCTTCTTCAACTGATCAATCTTCCGCAGACGAGCAAGGGTCTCCTCTGTATAGTAGTGCTGACCATGACCTTCGCGCTCACCACGAATCAATCCAATACTCTCATAGTATCGGACGGTGCGTGGCGTCACCTCAGCCCGTTCCGTCAAATCACCTATCCGCATTCGGTCAATCATTGCTCACTCCAAATGTTACGTAAACGTCACGTTTGAAGAATATCATCATAATGGGATATTGTCAAGAGCTTCACCGATACATTGCACCAATTCACGCACATGTTCACGCAGGAAGAAGTGGTCGCCGGGAAACATGTGTAGCGTGAAGTCACTTGTCGTTTGCTCTCGCCATGCCTGTAGCTCCTGTTCGCTCACCGTCTTATCATCTATGCCACCGAAGGCGGTGATAGGATGGGTGAATGGGGATTCAGCAGTGTAGGTGTACTTTTCGCAGAGTGTGAAGTCTGCTCGTAGCGTGGGCAGCATCATCTGCATCAGTTCTGTTTCGCGCAAAATCTCTACGGGTGTGCCGCCGAGACGAAAGATATGAGAGAGAAATTCGCTATCGGAAAGATGACTTACGCTTGCATGTATATCTGGTAAGTGTGGAGCGCGATGTGCAGAGACGAAGAGATGTTGCGGCTCCGGCATCTGTGCCTGTTGCAGGTAGCGTGCCAGTTCAAAGCTGATGAGCGCACCCATGCTGTATCCGAAAAACGCAAATGGTACGTCCATACGAGGATGTAGTACATGGGCAAGCACTCGCACAAGTGGTGCAATGTGTGTAAATGCTGGCTCCTTGATACGTAGCTCACGTCCTGGCAAGTGAACGGGGCAGACTTCGATATCTTCCGGTAGATAGCTTGACCACGTGCGATAGATCGCTGCTCCCCCACCTGCGTAGGGGAAGCAGAAGAGACGAAGGCGCGGTGGTGATTGACGCACCTTCGTTCGCATAAGCCAGCGTTCAGGACGCAGCATGTCTGTTATCTGCGCTTGTTGCTCATTAGAAATGGTAGGTTGCACAGGCCACCTGTATTCCCGCTCCGACCTCGATAATCAGGCCGATATCACCGGACTTCGCCAATCCTTTTTCACGCACTTGCTGTAGTCCAAACGCAGTAGACGATGTGAAAAGGTCATGTTCCGCATGGACATCCACAAACCGCTTCCGCCCCACAGAAAGTGTCTCACTCAATCCATCAATGAAGGATGAGGAAATTTGTGGTGGCACAATCAACTTGATATCGGATATATCGAGTTGCTCGACGCGCAACAGTTCGCGTACCGTCTCTTCGATGCACTGACGATAGTAGCGTTCAAGCAGTGGGTCTTGCTCGATATGCAACCCTATTCGTCCGTTGACGTGCGTCGTATAGGTGTTGAGCGATTCGAGATAGTCGGTGAAGTGTTTGAACACGAAGTTTCCGAATCCTGTTTGTCCATCCTTGCTTTCATCGAGCAGCACAATCGACGCGGTTTCCTCGATGCCGCGTAACGATGTTGGCAATACCTCACGGTTGTTCTCGACCTCTGAGGCCACAACCATCGCGGTCTTCACCTGATGACCCTGCATCATGGCTATCGAGGTGTAACAGGCATCGAGGAAGCCCGTGCTACCATTGAAGAGGTCGAAGGAAAAGGTCTTCTTGTCGCTTTGCGACTCGACATCGGCGTTGATATCGAGCGTTCCAGCCACCATCGCGGCAATCGCGGGTTCGCTGATATATTCGTCCCGGTAGATGCCAGCGTAGATGAGCAGGTCGATATCTTTTTTCTCATGAGACGAATTTGCAAAACAGTGTTCGGCAGCGACGCGCACCATCTCCAATGTTTCGCGCTTTTCTGGAGCATCCAGTGGGAATGTGCCGATGCTCTCGACCTGTACGCGGCGTGTAGATGGAAGCAATGGTGTGATGCGTTCCGTCGGCTTAACCTTCTCCGGTCGCCATTCGCCTGACGTGCTACGGCGCAAGCGGTCAGGCAGGTCGTCGAAGGTGTAGATAGCTGTACCGATATTGACACCGGAGCCTGTGATGCCGAAAATGACGTTGCTATCGGAGCGAATGTCGCCGTTGCGAATGTGATCCATCAGGGCGACGGTATGCGTGGTGGTCGCGGTGTTGCCACGCTCGGCGATGTTGTTAATCAGGTTCTGCTCATTGCATAGCTCTTTGCCGAAGTAGGTGTTGATTTCGCGTCCGGCATCATAAATCGTCATCTTCGAGGTCTGATGCATGACGATGTGCTGAAACGCTTCTTGCGACCATCCAGAGCGTTCGATGATGTGCGCGGCATGTGATACGGCCTGTTGAATGTTGACCGCCGAGACACGTACAGCATCGGTGTACATGATGGCTCCGCTATTCTGCTTATCCGAAGGCTTTGCAATGCAGAGGTCATAGTACCGTCCAACGGTGTACATGTCGAATTCGTGGAAGCCGTAGCGTGTGTCGGGTGAGCGATCCAGAATGACTGCCGCGCCAGCATCGCCAACGGTGAGACAGGCAAGGCGCGAATCCATATAGCCATCGATTTCTTGCTGTGCCGTCTTCGTCAGATGCGTGATATATTCGCCGCTCACCACCAGTCCACGCCGTATCAAACCCGCCTTGAGGAAGGCATCGACGATGTACATGCCCGTGAACATGCCCGTACAGGCGTTGGAGACATCGAAGGTGAGCGCGTTTTGAAAGCCGAAATGTTGCTGTATCTGAATTGCGGTACTCGGCTCGAAGGTGATATGGAAGTCCGGCCCATT
>DAIQNC010000458.1:0-3885 GCA_036788655.1 Ktedonobacteraceae bacterium | reverse complement strand
GTTGACGCGCAGATTACACTACCACGCTTCATCGTCGAATAAACATCACACTGATTGGAAGGTTATCGGGGGCAGCGTATGCAGACACTGCCATACAGGTCAGTATAGTGTATTTTTGGCGCGTGGGATACATACGAAAGGGGGTAAACTGTTACCTACGAATGGGGGGTATTCATAGCCAACCCTGTTTGACCGCCATCATCACAGCCTCGGTTCTGTTCTTGACGTTCAGGCGATGCAAAATCTCCTGCACGTAGCCCTTGACGGTGTTCTCGCTGAGAAACAACTGGTTGGCAATCTCGCGGCTCGATAATCCTTGCGCGACAAGACGTAGGATGGCGAGTTGCTGGGGACTTAATGACTCTACGGACTGCTCTTGTTGTGGAAGAGTACGACGCAACTGGGCGAGAACGGCAACGGCGGCTTTGGTGTCGATAGCGGCCTCGCCACGCGCAACGGCACGAATCGAGCGTTTCAAGTCGAAGCGTTCGATATCCTTCACGATGTAGCCACGCGCCCCGGCCTGAACACATTGCGCGATAAGTTGCTCATCGGTAAACGTCGTCAGGATAATCACCGATGTCTGAGGGAAACGAGTCGTGATGGTGCGGCACACATCTATACCACTGGCATCAGGGAGACGTACATCGAGTAGTACAATATCTGGCAATAAACGCTCAACGAGTTCAAGGGATTGAACAGCGTTTCCAGCGTCCCCGACGATAGTAAAATCTGGCTCATTCATCAGGATGGCTTTGAGTCCTTCTCGCACCATCTCGTGATCATCGACAATCACAATACGTATTGTTGAGGTCATAGAGGTACAACCGCCTTCACAATGAGACCACCCTCTTCACCATTAGTCAGGATAAAATCCCCATACAACTCTTCGATACGTCGTCGCATCCCTCTCAATCCAAGATGCACTGTATGGGTGTTGTATTGTTGCAGCATCGTGGGTGGGATGCCTGTGCCATTATCTTGTACGACCAGCACCGCGTGTTCGAGCGTTACCTGCACCGTCACAATCACTATCGTTGCCTGACTGTGACGCCGTACATTCGAGAGAGCTTCCTGAGCCACCGTTAAAAGTGTCTGCTCAATGTGGGGTGGTGGTGAGATAGCCCATTCCGCAACGACAAGATCGGCCTCTAGCGACGATGCCTCGCGTAAATCACGAATAAAGGAATAGAGCATCTTTACCAGACCCTCTTCAGCAAAGCCTGTCGGAGAAAGTGCAAAAATAGCGTCGCGTACCTGAGCAGTGCCGAGTGATGCAAGTTGCTTTATCGAACGCAAGGTATGGATATGAGGCGAGTCAGGTTCTAGTTGCTCTTTGAGCCAATCAGCACGGAGGCCAATAGTAAAGAGCGTTTGTTGCACACGGTCATGCAGTTCTTGCGCTATGCGACTACGCTCTTCAACCAGCATCTGACGGCGTTGTGCCCCGGTCAACTCGTCGTGCAACTGAAGCAAATCATTCGCTGCCTTGCTCAGTTCCGCGTTGCGTCGCTCCAATTCTGCTGTACGTTCGCGCACCTCGCTCTCAAGCTGTGCGGCATGTGCCTCCATTGCTTTGCGTTCTCTTGCCACAAGGTGTGCGTTATGAATGGCAACGGCGGCCTGCGCTCCCAGTGCCTCTATCAATGCGACGTGCCGTGCATTGAAACGTGAAGGATGCGTGTCACCGATGAGAAATGCACCTAAAATTGCGCCTTCGCGTGTCTTCAACTGTACGCCAAGAAAGCTCCTGACGGGGATATGACCACGCGGCACACCCTTATAACGTGGGTCTGTATGCACATCATCAACGACAATCGAGGCTCCTTCCCAGAACACGGGATGCAGGACGCCAATGCCCTCGACTGGCCCCAGATGACGAAAGTGCTGTACGATACCATGCGTTTCGCCTGAAAGGGCCGCGACATTGAAACTCACTTTATTGAGCGTAGTTCCTTCGCGCTCTTCCACCAGTTCAGGAATAAGGAAGAAGGCAGCATATTCGGCAGAGGTCACTTTACGGGCGGCGTCGGTAATTGTCTGCAAGAGGCGTTGCAGGTCAAGCTCAGAAGTGAGAGCTATTGCAATACGGTTCAGTTGTTCCAACTCTTCGGCCTGTTGTCTCAGGCTCGCAATCAATTGTGCGCGGCTCTCATCAACAGTCTGCATCATACATCACCTCATCGTGAGCAAACAGCATTCGTCATTTGTAGGGCCACGATGTATTGATTGGCCCGATGGCGCGGTGGGCCAATCAATACATCGTGGCCCTACATGGAACGATTACGGAAAGACGACGTGCGCTACAAAGTACCCGACGACGAAGAACAGAACAAACAGGACAACGCCGAGCGTCACGAGGATGGGCAGGCTCAAACGGTGCGGCTCTGGCTCCTGGTTGACCGCAGGGCGCATTTGTTGCTGCATAGATTGTTCGGTATACGCATCCGGTACAGAGACGAGTTTGATCGGGGCATCTACACTGGTTGCAACAGGCGAAACCGTCGAGGCCGGGACATCTGCCGATTGAGGATAGCCACCGGGTAAGAGCGGGGAAGGGGCAGAAAGCGGTGCATCATTTCGATAACCGGACAGAGATGATTGAACACCTTCACGTGTTGGTAACGCGGTGACGAGCCGATCAGCCCCGACGTTGGAAACAGGTGCCGCATTAAATCTCGCCATATCGTCGGTTTGATAGAAGTTGCTTCCACCCTCTGACGGCTCCATTCTCTCCACCAGTTGCTGCAATGCTTCATAGAGCGGTTCAACAGTCAGAATGCGTTGCGGATGCTGGCGCACTATGGCACGTGCGATAATTTCACATAACTCTACAGGCACGTTACGCAGGAAGCGCAAACGCCCATCAACAGGTGGCTCAACGCTCGTAGCTCCCGGTGTACGCCCTGCCAGTAGTTGATAGAGCAAGAGGCCCACCGCACGTACATCGTCGGCAC
Source organism: Ktedonobacteraceae bacterium (assembly GCA_036788655.1). Taxonomy (GTDB): domain Bacteria; phylum Chloroflexota; class Ktedonobacteria; order Ktedonobacterales; family Ktedonobacteraceae; genus JBBQVS01. The sequence continues at coordinate 928 of DAIQNC010000458.1, read as the reverse complement.
GTCGTCCATTACTCACCTTGCCCCATGCTAGCTCACGGTCAGAGACAACCTCATTGACACCACCAACAATACTCCATGCCGTAAAGTAATCCAGGTCGCTCGGCAGCGCAAAATTGTTGAGGCGTACCAGACCACGCTTGTCGCGCATGACCGCAGATGGAGTGAGGTCGCCGTGTATTACCTCACGAAACGATGCATATAGTAAGGCATGGCACATCTGCCTACCTACGTCCGCAACTTGATACGGAGTGAGTTGCGTCTGAAGCATTGCGCCAAAGGTATCGCCCTCGACGTACTCCTGCACAATGTAGAGCGTCTCAGGCTCTTCGAGCAGGTCATAGATACCAATAATATTGGGGTGCGAGAACTCAGCAGTCAACTTCATAGCATCTCGATAGGATGCGATATATGGCGTGGGAACGATTTTCACCACGACGGACCGCTGCAACACCTGGTCAGACCCCTTGAAAATGGCACAAACCTGTCCCTGTGCCAGTGGACGTTGCAACAGGTAACGCCCGTGAATGAGTCGCTCTTTTTCCACGCGCACCCCTCTATCTTTAGCTATCTATCTCTATACTACGTTCCTAATTATATAGAACGTAATTATTTTCTTCTTGTTGTCTATGTTCATGCGCCGATGATGAATTTTTACATATCTTGCAGGGCCAATGTTACCGCGCCAACGATATTGGCCTCAGTTCCTAAATGCCCTTTGACGATACGCAATGACTGGCTCGCGGCAGGTAAGCAGAGTTGACGAACACGCTTTTGCAATGGCTCAACCAGCACATCACCTGCCTGTGCAACTGCTCCGCCGAGTATAATCATGCCTGGATTGATGAGTTGCACGATGTTGGCAAGCGCAATACCCAGATAGGTGTGTACCTCTTCGACGATATGACGTGCAATGGCGTCACCATCAGCC
>DAIQNC010000457.1:0-3885 GCA_036788655.1 Ktedonobacteraceae bacterium | reverse complement strand
TCCTTTATTACGTATACCTTATCAGGTATAACGATTCAGAACACCGCATTCTAACAGAACATGACAAAATGTATGGACATAACGCAATAATGTCCATACATTTCTCTGGAACGCTATGTATTTCTCGTATAGGGATAGATTCATCACGTCCATACGTCACAAACTCTCCCACACTTGGACGTGATGAATCTATCCCTACATGAAATGGTTGGAGAACTGCTATGACTCCGGTACAAGGTGTACGTCTATGTGACCCGTCCACAAAGGAATAATTCCTGGTGTCCAATTGCCAAGTCTCGGCCCCGTCGTGATCGTTACATGCCCTACATTGGGAAGTTGTAGTAACAGCGTTTGTGCATCCGAAACGCGCTTCCCTGCTATCAACTGCTGTATCTGCTGCGTCGATATAGCTGGCACAATCTTACCTGCACCGATAAAGTTGAAGGTAACAACTTTCCCATCTAGCTTCGTTTGTAGCTTCTGCACTTGAATCGGGTGCTGTGCATCCATGACAACCGTATAGCTAGCATACGTCTTATCATTCTTGAGAGCTTGATTCATCTGGCTCGCGCTTGCCTGTTGCACCGTTGCAGCTCGAATGACAACGATAGTAACATTCCTGGTAAGCTTTGCTTGAAACGTTGCATCACCTGTGATAGCTGTATTGACGGAAGGAACGTTCGACAATGCTTCTGTCTTTGAAAGCAAGGCAGTAAGGTCAGCACTCATGCTATGCTGCTTCAACCATGTCTCATATTGCGCGTCCAATGTCTTATCCAATGTGGCCTTTACCGTATTGATATCCTGTTGTGTTGCGGCTGGGGCTTTTCCAGTGCCGCCTCCAGTCGTCGGGGCTGTATTCACAATACTCAACTTGATATTTGAGGCCGTTGTATTATTGGCCTGTGCAATAGCAGTCAGGCTTGTATTCGGAATGACGGTAATGGTACTCGCTGCTACATTTCCAGTTTGCCCCGGACTCTGTGCCTGAACAGGGATATCGCTGATTGGATTGCTGGTTGTATCTCCTGCCTTCGTCACAACCGCCTCAGCCGTTATTGTAAAAGAGATGCCATTACTGGTAGATACAACAGTGCCACTGGGAATAGTTACGTCGATAGTACCCGTATTCGCAAAGGTAACAGTACCTTTCGCAGGCGCAGTTCCTACATTGACAGTCCCTGTCGCCTTACCAACTCCGCTAGCAACAAAATTGTTGGAGAATTGCTCCGATGGCTGCACCCCCGTTCCCGTTCCTGCTTTCAATGTCACTGCATGGCTATAGTTCTTTGCTGGAAGCGCGATATACACACCGGCAGTCGGAACCAGGTACGCCACCAATCCTATGATGAGAACAAGGATGGCTATAGGAATAATATAAACGAGACCACTACTACGTCTGGGCGGGGGTAGCTTTTTTGTAGCCTTTGCACTTGTGGGTCTTCTTGTTGAGCCAGTAACTACACGCTGACCTTGTGTCCCCTGTGTCCCTGGTTGTCCCTGACGTGCCGGCGAAGGTGTAGCTCGCATCGGCACTGGCTGAAGTGAACGTCGGGATGTTTCCTGCTCCATGGGTAAAGCTTTAGAAGGTGTCTTCGGAGTTCTGTTTTGACTGACTCCTGTACTCCCTGTAGTCCTACCACTTGTCCCTGTTGTCCCTTGAAGTTTCCTGGAAGAAGCTCCAGAAGCAGGCATCGGAGGTATCGGCGGCATCGGTGATGTAGGTATTTTGCCTGATGGACGCCTGTTACGTGCTGATTGAACGTCCTGTGGTGACATCGTGACAGTCGGTCTCTCTGCAATGGAGTCCTCATAAGGAGGGATGAAGTCGGGATCATCAATTTCTGGCCGTGCAGATACAGCTCCAAAAGTACGTCTTTCCTCTGGCTGTCTCTTTTGTCTGAGTTGCTCTGAACGTCTTTGATTTCCTTGATTCTCGCGGCTATCACGGCGGCTCCGATTTGATGGCCTGACAGGGCGTGACAGACCAACATCGTCGGGTTGTTCCTCATCCGGGAGCGGCTCTCCCCATGAGTGCGTGGTATCATTCGAGATGATTGGCATGGGCGTAAAGGATGAGCGAATTCCCTCATCGTTATCACCAAGATATTCAACCTCGCCATCAATAACGTCTTGAGATGCATCATGGATTGAATGCTCATTCGTATCCAGGCTATCTACGGTTGCCGAGGCATGTTGTTCAGCGAGAGACGAAGGTAGACGTGTATCATCCTCCATGTTCGCATATGGGTCTTTACCTTCCGGTGGTAACGGTGTCGTTCGATACGATGGATCACCATGCTCAAAGGGATTCGGAACATCGCTGATATCGCGAACCTCAGCATCAAGCGGCTCATCCTGTAAACTGTGAAGGTCGCGGACTCCGTATCGTCCTGACGTTTCGGTTGGCGTTGAAGCAAAGAAAGGAGGTCGTGAGAACGAGATATCTGCTGGCTCCAAAGGTGTATTCGGCATAGATGGCGTATTGGCAGAGGCAGAGTCTAAAAATGGTGGCTGTGGTGTTATCGCACGGCTCTTTGCCGAATTACGAATATCTTCAGCGAATCGGTAATCTTCATCATCAACTCTATACGATGTTCCACCCTCAATAGAGGTTGGGGCGTGATTGCCAAATGTAGAGGAATTTCCATTTATATCGAGATCGTACATTTGCCCATAATGCGACTCTGTATCAGCTAATGAGTTGCTATGGTTGAAGAGCGCATCCGTCGTCGCAGGTTGCTCTGTCTCCTTTTGTGGGAAAGATATTGGTTGAGGAACATCATTATACCAAGGATGAATTTGCTCTGTCTGTGGAGCCTGTTGACGATTCGTCGGATGCTCCTCCACTGAGTTGCCAGAAGATGAAGAGGGCGATTTCGTTTGCCGTAGCAGTGATGATGTTCGTCCTCTTGATACATTGCCTGTCCCTCTGCTATTTCCTGGCTCACTCACACTCTCCGTACCATTCAATTTCACAGTGCCGGGACGACTGGCCGAGCGCGTTTTCCCAGTTTTGCTACTTGTCTTACTCGATAAAGCGGATGTGGGCGACTGCGCGACGCTAAAGTTCGCCTCCTTCGCCACAGAACGTACAAGCGGATCCGTACTGATAACGGAAACCTCTTTTCCCAATTCTCGCGCACTTTTATGAAGGATACGCCACGCTGTCAGGCTACGAAGCTGTGATTGTTCGGGAATAATAAGAGTGACATAGCGACTCGGCGTCGTAGAGAGACGTTCACGTACCGTTGTAATATCGTCTTCCGCGCTAATATAGATTGGCTTATCTTCGGTCATAAAAAGCCTTTTGCCCTCCTTGCTACATCTATGTCACAAAATTTCACCTGTATGGCTGAAATCTACTTTGCTACCTTTGCATCACCTTGCATTTTTGATGCCGTTAGATATGCATAGCGTCAATAACACGATTCAGTGTGCGCTCCAGCACATTGTCCTCATTTTGTAGCTCGATAGCCTGATACGCTAGAGCCATCGGAGTAATATCCTGTGCGTTCACAAGAAAATTATCATGATCCTCAATGCATGATACCATATCCGGTTGCACAACGCGCACAACAGGTTGCCGTGCAAATGGAAGTCGCTCCGTCCAGGGAAAACTCTCCATACGTTCTAGCAGGTCAGGAAGCCCGGAGCCACCGCCAACCATATAGATAGCTGGTGGTAGCAGTTCACCCTTCGCTAATTCTTCGATAAGCAACTCGACGCTATCCATCCACGTCTGACACTCAGGCGCGAGAATAGCTCGTATCTCATCCTGTCCACTTCCCTTGTACTCACCATTACTATAGCCGACTTTGAGCCGTTCAGCATCTTTGACCGAGATACCCTTACTTGTGGCGATACGGCGCGTGAAAGTACGCC
>DAIQNC010000456.1:0-3892 GCA_036788655.1 Ktedonobacteraceae bacterium | reverse complement strand
GGTGATATCCTCGCCCTTCGCAGGAGCCGAAATAATCACCTTTTTCGCGCCACCTTTGAGGTGTGCCGCCGCTTTAGCTGCATCGGTGAAAAAGCCCGTTGACTCGACCACGAGTTGTACGCCCAGGTCGCCCCAGGGAATTTGCGCCGGATCACGCTGAGAAATAACCTTGATGCTATGTCCGTTGACAACCAGTGTATCTTCGGTTGCCTGAACCTCGCCGGGGAAGCGACCATAGGTGGAGTCGTATTTCAAAAGATGAGCGTTGGTCTGTGTATCGGTGAGGTCATTGATAGCAACAACCTCGATATCGTGTGGGTGTCGCTCCAACATCGCCTTCATCGACTGGCGTCCGATGCGTCCGAAACCGTTGATGCCTACGCGAATGGTCATGAAGTGTCCTCCTCATATCTATCATCAAACAATCATGAATTTCAATGTTTCACGTGAAACATTCGAGTTATCTCTACGGGAATAGCGTACCACCTGGTTACGAATGTGGCAAGGTACAGGCTATAATATGATTCGCAGAGTGTAATAGCAAAATTGCATACATCACCCTGATATTGTGACGGTACGACCCTTCCGACATCACAAACGTTTCCATCACGCAACCTTGTACGGGCATAATTCATTACACCCTGTAACCACACCGCGAATCTCCCACATATTTACACTGGAATGACGCCTATCGAGAATCTAATAAAATCGTCAGTATAGCCGAAGCCGGAGCCGGGAACACCTGCGATACCTGTTTTCTCGAAGAGTGAGAAGGCGTCTTCACCTTTTCTTAACCGACTCCAGTTATAGACGGTGGCATCGTCGTCGAGGTAGACCTGCTCGAAGAGGTGTTGCTCCTCGTTAATGCGGTGGAGTTGTTCGATGAAGCGTTGGCGGCGCAGACGATAGAAATTCCGCAGTTTTTCAGCTAGCCAGGGGCGCATATCGAACAGGCGCGTGTAGGCCATGTAGCGTAGTTGCCATTCGCCGGGCAGCGTAGCCATCGTATTCGTCCATGCTGCTGCTATGACGGACATGATGGCAGGATCACCGCATGTCACCCATCCGAAACGTTCACCTGTCAATGAATACGTCTTGGAGAAACTACCGACGAATATCGTATGAGCCAGCACATCCTGTGGCGCAAATGTTGCCATACGTTCGTAATCTGTCTCTGGTTGTCCTGTTCCAATATATGCAAGGTCTGCGAGAATGTAGACGACGTGACCGCGTTCCCGATGTTGTCTTAATACATCATGTAGCGCGTTCAATTCATTGAACGTATAAGCAAACGCCGTCGGATTATTGGTAATCGTCAGGTAGAAGAGTCTTATATCAGGATGTTCGTCGAGCAGCGTATCGAGTTGCTCTGCGGTAATTTTGAAATGATGCTCCGGTAGTGTGTGGAAGTAGTGGAGACGATAATTGAATGAGCGAGCCTGCCATTCGGGAACGCCGAAGCCCGGAGATGGAAAGAGAATGCCGATATCTTGCATTCCCTGATTTCGGAAGTAGAGATGCATTCCGCGAAGTGCCTTGTCGATGCCATCCATTGCGCCGAGGCTCAATGCAACCTGTTCTTTTGTGATTGGCAATTTCCATTGTCTCATCTCGCTTGCAAGCCGTTCGCGCAACATCGGGTTGCCAATGCCATAATTGTCATAGACTCGCGTATCGAAGTGATGTTGCTCGATGAGTTCGCGTTCGCATTCCATCATCTGACTACGTAGCCAGAGATAGGTTTCACCTGTTGCAGTATAGCCATGAAATTGTTCGCCGGGGAGTGCGATGCCAAGTTCATCTGCGAGAAGGCGATAATCCGTTGCGCCACCCGGATTCCCCACGCATTCCGTCACTTTCCGCAAGTCGATATCTCCAATGGTACGATTGACGATTTCGGAGCGTATGATAGATTCGTCAATATGGTGGGCGCGGCACTCGCGTTCAAGGTCGCCCACGACACGTGCCATCATACGAATAGGGCCGGGGCCATCTTGCAGATGTGGACGATAGCGTTCAATGACTTCGCGTCTCAACTGGCGCAACAGCGCATATTGTTCTGGTAACGTAAAATGAGGAGAGGTAGTATCATCAGGAGAATTGGAGAGGTTAGATAACGTAGAGGCGTAATTTATTACACCTTCTTTATCTGAAGTGTGCTGTATAGCCACAGAGAAACTCCCTTCATGCACGCCCGTCAAAGCATCAGTGCTTACGGTCTGAATAGCGTACTAGCCGATCAACGTTGAACGACACCTGTTTTACTGTAACATATAAATGAAAGATTAGCAAATTGATATGTTTCACGTGAAACATCAGTATGGCAACTCATAAAAATTTGAATATGCGCATGTTTCACGTGAAACATTGACGTAGGGGCGTTATTCTATAACGCCCTATAACCCAGATTCTAAAGTCCACATTCATAATGTTTCACGTGAAACATTACAAAGAGGTTTTGATGGAAAAGACAAACGAGTTTAGAAGAGTTGTTATCACAGGAGCAGGTCGAGGTATCGGGCGCACTCTCGCTCTCGGCTTTGCTGGAAAGAGTACGGAAGTTGTGGTTCATTATGCTCATTCGCAACAGGGAGCGCGTAAGGTTGTGGACGAGATACACGCGAGAGGTGGCATGGCAACCATGATACAGGCGGATTTGAGCGACGCGGAAGAGGTTGCCGACTTCACGAAGAATATCCACGATGAACTAGGCAAAATAGACGTATGGATAAATAACGCAGGTGCAAGCGCGAACTCGAAGGAAACAAAACGTCTCAATGAAATTCAAATGTTCAATCGGGTGATGTCGCTGGATGTAATGGGTACATGGCAATGTTGTCGCAGAGTCGAGCCATATATGAATGATGGCGGATGTATTATCAACATTGGTTGGGACGGTGCGCTCTATGGCTTGCCGGGACTCACAAGCCAACTTTATGCCATGAGCAAGGGCGCGATCATGTCGTTGACGCGCACACTCGCGACAGAGTACGCGCCACGAGTGCATGTCAACTGCATTGTACCCGGCTGGGTCGAGAACGACTGGTCTCGCTCACTCCCTGAGTCTTCACAACAACGCAAAGTCGAGCGTGTGCCTATGAAACGCTGGGGTACAGCAGAAGATGTACTCGGAGCGGCTCTCTATCTCGCATCCCCTGCCGCGTCGTATGTGACGGGGCAGAGTATTCTTATCAATGGTGGCGAATTTATGCAGTAATGTTTCATGTAACACGCCATGTTGTGCCGTGATTTATCACGGGCGAGATCGTCAATAGCTGCACAGCCGTGATAAATCACGGCACAACATGAGGTCACAGCCGTGATAAATCACGGCACAACATGGAGTCACAATGTTTCACGTGAAACATTGGCGAATATACCCTCATATACTTTCTCAGTGAGTAGCGCGATATCTGGTGCGAGCTTTCGATCCTCTTTAAGCATCGGCACGTAGGAGCGGACACGTTCCAGAGCATGTTGCACACCGAGGCCTGGCGTGAGCGGCTTGCGAAATTTAAGCATTTGAGCGGCGCATAATAGCTCTATGGCGATAACCTGTCGTGCCTGTTCCAGAACTTGCCGCAATTTGTGTGCGCTCGTCACACCCATGCTGACGAAATCTTCCATGCCTGCCGAGGTCGGGATGGAGTCGATGCTGGCAGGATGCGCCAGTATCTTTATCTCATTCACAAGTGCCGCCGCTGCATATTGAGCAATCATCAGGCCGGAATGCAGCCCTGGATTGGGTGTCAGGAAGAGCGGCGCACCGTTTTTGTCCCATTCATGCGGCCCCATCAGTTCATAGATGCGTCTCTCGGAAAAGCTGGCGAGTTGTGCCATTGCGATTGCGAGCATATCGAGAGCTAGCGCGAGGGGTTGACCGTGAAAATTG
>DAIQNC010000455.1:0-3897 GCA_036788655.1 Ktedonobacteraceae bacterium | reverse complement strand
TGTACATCGTATCTCCTATTCGTCTCAACGTAGGGGCGTTATAGAATAACGCCCTTCTCAGGGAACCGAGAATGCCCTTCTCAGGGAATCAGGGCGTAATAAATTACGCCCCTACAGTGAGACGCACTACAATGCTTAACCCGGTAATATTCATACGATGAAGTGGGAAATTTATGTAAAATGACATAGAATAAAACCACAATGGCACAGTATCCGTACATAGTAATGAAACCAGACAACCAGTACCGGAAATCGTATATAAGGATCACAACACATGGATAGAACGACCACGCCTATGAGATTTATATTGTACCTGGGAAAAGGAGGCGTTGGAAAAACCACAATATCAGCCGCAACCGCCGTTCGTTCCGCTCAACTTGGTAAACGTACTCTCGTCGTCAGTACAGACCTCGCACATAGCCTCGCAGATTGCTTGGCTATTCCTCTCACGTCCGAGCCAAAAGAAGTGATGACAAACCTGTGGGCGCAAGAGGTGAATGTGCTGGATGAGATGCGGCACAGTTGGAGCAAAGTCCAGGACTCGATGAGCAAGGTGCTACGGAAGCAGGGCATGGATGCGGTCATGGCAGAGGAACTTGCACTTGTGCCAGGCATGGACGAGATTGTAAGCCTCATGAACATCTATCGCAATGCAGACGAAGGCAACTTCGATGTTGTCATCATCGACGCCGCTCCAACAGGCGAGACAGTGCGTCTTCTCAGTATGCCCGACACATTTCAATGGTATGCCGGACGGCTCACGCAACTGCAAAGTGGCCCGCTCAACCTAGCACGGCCTCTACTCAAAGCAGTGCTGCCTTCTACGGACGTACTACAATCGCTGCAAACACTCAGCGAGCGCGTCAAAACCCTGCGTGCCGTCCTGGGCGACCCCGAAACAAGTTCGTATCGTCCTGTCGTCAATCCAGAGCGTATGGTCATCAAAGAGGCACTACGCGCAGAAACATACCTCTCCCTTTTCGGCTATCCCATTGATAGCGTCGTCTGCAACCGCGTTCTGCCGCCCGGAGACTATCAAGACGCCTTTATGCAGGAGATGTACACTACGCAGGAGAAGTTCCGCAAGCAGATTCATCAGACCTTCGCGCCGCTCCCTGTCTGGGAATCTCCCTATCACTCACGCGAAATCCTCGGCATCGAGCAACTTGGCAAGCTGGCGGAAAGCATCTTCGGCGAGCAAGACCCCACACAAATTTTCTATAAGGGGGCCATTCAAGAAATTACGCGACAGGGCAACACCTACATCCTACGTCTACCTCTACCCCATGTCGAGATGAACAAAGTCATCATGACCAAGCGCGGCGACGAAATGATTGTCGAAATCGGCAACTTCAAACGCGACATTCCGCTCCCCTCGATTCTCGCCAATCAAGAAGCAACAGTAGCAAAATTCGTCAACAAAGCATTGGAAATACACTTCACAGTGCCAGAAGAAGAGGGTATATCGGCGTAATGTATGACGCCCTGGTTGCACATCCACACACGTTCAAAAGAATGGTAAACGTACAGGACGTGCAACCAGGGCGTCATACATTATGTCTCCTAAGAGGATGCGTTTTCTCTGTAAATCTCTAATGCTTTCTGCAAGAACTCGCCCTCTTCTTTGTTATAAGGCAAAGCAGGCGGTTTCTGGTCATCGGGCAGTTCATTGAAGTTCTGCCAGTAGCGTTGCAGGCTTGCTCCAATCTCTGGGTCGCCCTTCGTGAAGCCCATATACAGGTCATGTTGAAGTTTCGCGGCCTTCTGAGCGTCGGGTGATGCCGGGTCTGCCCCCTCTGCTACGAGTCGTTTCACCATCGAGGCAAGCAAGGCATATTGCTCATTGACACGCTCCTGATCGGCCTCTGTCCACTCATCAGGATGCAGTTCCTTGAGTCTCTGACGTGCCTCTGCGGTATACGACTTATCGCTTAACTCCTGCATCATTTTACGCTGTTCGGGCGTAAAGTATTTGTCGTGCCAATCTTGTTTCTGTTCCATCTGTATCACCTGGATTGCATGTACCAGCGACTCCCACGCTGGTTGACCATTGTTCAGCAGTTGCTCCGTCCTGTCAAGAGCTTCAATAATGGTATCGAGTTGTGTACGTTTCTCTTGCATCATCGCTCTCTGCTGCGCCAGCACTTCTTGAAGTCGCGTCGATCCTCCTCGCAAACACACCTGAATCTCCTCTAACGAGAAGCCCAGGAACTTGAGAGCCAGGATATATTGCAAGTTCACAAGGTCGTCGTCAGTGTACAGGCGATACCCTGACTCTGTATGATACGAAGGCGTGAGTAGGCCAACACGGTCATAGTAGCGCAATGTGCGAATCGAGACCGAGGCGATATCGGCAAACTGACCTGTACGGTACAGCTTCCTATTGAGTCTGTTGTATCCATTATGTCCATTATGATTATCTTGTCTGTCCAGGTGTTACCTCCTTTCTAAAAGGAGTATAAAGGATGACGTAACGTCATGGTCAAGCGTTTTTCTGACGAATTTCTACGCGAATTTCTGTTTGCTCAACATCTGTATTTGCATTCCGTAGTAGAGGCAGCGCGACTACACCCGCAAGAAAATAGAATGTTCCTGCAAGGCCAAACATCAGCAATGGCCCTACTCCATTTGTGAGTGTGCTTGAAAGCACCATTCCGGCAAGCAATAAGAGTGTGTTCATCGTATTATACGTACCGAAGACACGACCACGATATGCATTATCTGTACGTTGTTGTAAGAGTGTGTACAAGCCGATAAAGAAAAACATCACGGGGCCGCCACTGAAGAGATAATTCCCTAGCAGAACAGGCAAGAAGGGAAACAAGACCGTGATGAAATTGAATGAACCAGTCACTATACCGCTCCATCCTATCAGCACTCCTGGCGAAAACCGTTTCGACAAACGCTCGTTGAGCAGTGAACCGACAACACCGCCAACTCCCTGTACGGTAAGCACCCAGCCGAAAACAACTGGCCCTTGATGCAGTACCTCACTCACAAAAGGGATGAACACGACACGTCCAAAGCCCTCGCCAATCATTGAGATACTCGTTACGATGAATACTGCCGCAACAACTCGCGTTCCTCGTACAAGCCGTAAACCTTCTATCCATTCATGCCATATATTCGTATCAACGTTGATTGTCGTATCAGAAATTTTTTGCCTACGTTCAATATGTTCAGGCAAGAAGATAAATACTGCAGTAAGAGCGCAAAACAGAAACGAGATACTATCTACAACAACAATACTTGTCAGGCCAAGTACACCGAGAATCACACCACCCATTGCTGGCCCAAGCAAGCGCGTCAACTCGACACCAAGCTTATTCGCTGAATTTGCCGTCGGTAGTTGCTCCTCTTTCACAAGTAATGGTACAAGTGCGCTATAGGCAGGACTTGCAAAACAATCGATAAGTGATTCCGCGAATGCCACCATATAGACAAGCCACAACCCACCTCTTGTTTGTACGAAGAGAAGCAAGAGCAACATAACCGCACTTAATACATTCGTCACAACAAGTGTTCTCTTGCGGCTCCATCGATCCACAAACACACCTGCAACCGAGCCAAGCAGCAACGTTGGGATGACTTCGACGATAAATGTTGCGCCTGTCGCCAGTGCCGAACCTGTGCGTTGAAAAACGTAAAATGGGAGCGCGACCAGCAACATCCAATCTCCCATCATCGAAATGAAATTGCCAATCCAGAGTAGAGAAAAATTGCGTTGTCGAAACACAGCAAGCATAACAATCTCCTTTATTATGAAATTGAGCAAAAGACGGCACAACCGTATAACCATAGATTTATGGCTATAAGAAGTTTACTGAGAGGAACATTTCATGTCTTCGACACTCTCACTCAGCTCAGACAATTCAGATACGAAACATGCACACCCGA
>DAIQNC010000454.1:0-3911 GCA_036788655.1 Ktedonobacteraceae bacterium | reverse complement strand
AGTTGATGCAAGAGGATAAGAAACCCGTTGCTGTCGGTTTTTTCTTCTCCCTCGGTCACTCAACGATTGTGGTTGGCTTGACTGTCGCAATCGCCATTGCAGCAACCGTCATTAAAAATACCATTCCTGCTTTTCAATCAGTCGGTGCATTAGTTGGCACGTCCGTTTCCGCGCTGTTCCTACTGCTGATTGCAGGAATCAACCTTATCGTACTGATTGACATTTTCAAAGCATTTCGGGCAGTGAGTCAGGGTGGCGAATATGATAATCAAACGATAGATGAGACGCTCAACCAGCGCGGACTCATGGGGCGTTTCTTCCGTCCGCTCCTCAAAGTGGTGGGGAACAGTTGGAATATGTATCCAATTGGTGTTCTTTTCGGACTTGGCTTCGATACCGCAACCGAGGTTGGTCTACTCGGTCTCGTCGGTCTTCAAGCTGGTAAGGGACTTCCAATTGTGTCTATTCTCATCTTCCCTTTGCTATTCCTTGCCGGAATGTGCTTACTCGACACGACTGATGGAGTTCTGATGCTTGGTGCATACGGATGGGCATCCGAGAAACCGCTCCGCAAGCTGTTTTACAATCTCAACATCACCTTCATCTCCGTCATGGTCGCACTGATTGTTGGCGCGATTGAAGTCCTGAGCGTTGTGCAGTCTCAGATGAACCTGCAAGGCCCATTCTGGAATGTGATTGGCAAGCTGAGTGATAACTTCGGCGTCATTGGTGGCGTGATCGTTGGCCTCTTCATTTTGAGCTGGGTTATCTCGACCATCATCTATAAAGTGAAAGGCTACGATGACCTTGAAGTCAAACACAAGGTTGAGCAGGTGAAACTAGATACTGGCATCGTTCAAGAGGGCGAGAAACGAGAAGTGACTAGCGTAGCTCACAGTCAACACCCGGTACATTCGCGTTCATAAGCGTTTCATTGACTTGTAGAAAGGCCGCTGCCGCAACGATAAAATGTGGTGGTGGCCTTTTCTGCATGATAGAGAAGCACAAAGTAAAGGAATTGACGCTACTTGCCTGGAGTGCTACGATTAGGGATATCACGCTTGTACTCGTCGCAACGTGGCGCAAGAAGGAGTATGCAGGATGCATCAACATGTAGCAAGTAGTGATAGCTTACTTCAAAAACGGGGATACCGCCTGACCCCACAACGCTATCTCATTTTACAGGTGATTCAAGAGGCCAATGGACATATTAGCCTCGACCAGATTGCGGAACGGGTACAAAAGATTAACCCTCGCGTCAGTCTCTCGACGGTGTATCGTACTTTAGAGCTACTCCAGGCAGTGGGAATGGTGCATGAACATCATTTGCCAGGTGAGCCGCCGCATTATGAGATTCCACAGGGCAATACGCATCATCATCTTGTCTGCCAGAATTGTCGCACAGTGGTACATCTCGACGACAAGCTACTTGGCAACCTTCCTGAGCAATTACAAGATCGCTATCACTTTCATGACCTGACGCTCAATCTAGTTGTATCTGGCTATTGTGACGATTGCTGGCAACAGTTACAACACACTGAGCATGGGTTAGCAGAACAGACGCAATAAGTTGATGAGGCGTAAAAACCTCTTCAATCGTGATATATATACGGGTTTTTACCTGTTTTCTATCAATGCAAAAGAATATTAATATGCTGCTTTTTCATTCTTACTCAAAATAGTCCGTTCCAGACTCTTATAGTAAAGAGGATATATATGTTCTTGTATGAACATAGAGCTACCAACCCGGCAATTCGTGGAGGCAGAACAACACATGCGAATATACAATACCCTGACGAGGAGCATTGAGGAGATTGTGCCGTTGGAGGCAGGCAAAATCAAGATGTATTCCTGCGGCCCAACTGTCTATCGCTACATTCACATCGGCAACTTACGCACGTTTACTATGGCTGACTGGATTCGTCGTACCTTCGAGTATCGCGGCTTCGAGGTACTGCATGTCAAGAACATTACCGATGTAGGTCATATGCGGCGTGAAGTAGTCGATCAGGGCGAAGACAAAATCGAGGCTCAGGCCCGTAAAGAGGGCAAATCCTCACTGGAAATCGCAGCGTATTACACGCAAGCCTTTCACGAAGATGAAGCTGCCCTGAATATTCTTCCCGCAAATGTCTTTCCACGTGCAACGCAACATATTCCAGAGATGATCGAGATTATTCAGGGGCTACAGGCAAAAGGCATTGCCTACGAAGTACACGGCAACGTTTACTTCGATATCAAACGCTTCCCCGACTATGGCAAGCTCTCAGGCAATTTGCTCGAACATATGATGGCTGGTGTGCGCGAGGGTGTAGACGCGGACAGACACAATGTCGAAGACTTTCCACTCTGGAAGGTTGCGGAACCGGGACGTGAGATGGCATGGGATAGTCCATGGGGACGCGGTTTCCCCGGCTGGCATATCGAGTGTAGTGCAATGTCAATGAAATACCTCGGCTCACACTTCGACATTCACACGGGCGGCGTTGACAATATCTTTCCCCATCATGAAGATGAAATCGCACAAAGCGAAGGCTTTTCAGGAGAGCCATTCGTCAACTACTGGGTTCATGCTCAACATCTGCTCGCCGATGGGCAGAAGATGGCGAAGTCCACAGGCAACGCCTATACGCGCACCGAAATCGAGGCACGTGGCTTCGAGCCGATGTCGCTCCGTTACTTCTATACAACCGCCCTCTATCGCAGTCGGCTCAACTTCACCTTCCGCGCTCTACAAGCCTCACAGACTTCGCTGGAACGTCTGCGTGGTCTCGCCTACCAGCTACTCGACCACGCTGATAGACAGGCCGTGTTCTCGAATGAGGTATCGTTAAAACGTAGCCGCTGGCAAGAGATGTTTCTGGATGAGGTAGAGAACGATCTGAATATGCCGCGTGCTATGTCCGTTGTGTGGGCTATGCTGCGTTCGCAAGAGTCTCCCACCAATAAGTTGCGAATCCTCTTCGAGATGGACCGTATTCTTGGCTTCGGATTGAAAGAGTATCTTCTGAGCAATGAACCGCAACGGAGAACCGACCCTGCATACTATCTTGCCACCGTGCCGTCCCCTGTCGCCACACAGGTACGTGAGCGTGCAGAAATGCGAGAGGAACACTCGTATCAGGATGCCGACCTGCTACGACAGCAACTCAACAGCGAAGGCTATGCGGTACGCGATACGCAACGAGGAACACTTATCGCCCCGCGACGCCTCGACGAAGAGTTTGCCGTCCTCACACACTCCACCGATGTACACGACAGAACGCAGGAGACCGACAAGTACGAATTCTCCATCAACCTGCTCGCGCACAACAGCAAAGATGATCTAGCTCGCTGTATCGAGAGCATCCGTCGTAATGCATACCACCGCTCACTCGAAATCGTCGTCATCGACAACGGCTCAACCGATGAGACATTGCCCTACCTGCAACAACTCGCGCGTCACGGCGATCTACATGCTGATAATGGCGATACTATTCACCTGAACGTTCTCTTCGCCGATCACAACATGGGTTTCGCGGCAGGGCGCAACGCTACGATGCGCTCAAGCATGGGCAAATACATCATTTTGATGGATACCTCTATTGAGGTCAAGGGCGACATCTGGACACGACTGGCTCAAACATTGCTTAATACAGAGGTAGGGGTAACTGGCCCTTACGGGCTGACAACACATGATCTACGCGACTTTCAAGAAGCTTCTGGCCCATCAGTTGACGCAATAGAGGGGTACTTACTGGCATTTCGACGCGAACTTTTACAAGAGGTTGGTTGGATCGATGAAAAATTCCGTTTCTACCGCCTCATGGACATCTTCTACAGTTTTTTCTTCAAGACGGCTGGCTATCAAATCTTCACAACGCCCGGAGTAGTCGAACTGGTCGAGAAACATCCTCATCGAGAGTGGTATA
>DAIQNC010000453.1:0-3911 GCA_036788655.1 Ktedonobacteraceae bacterium | reverse complement strand
GACGCCGACAATTCATTGTCGCACTACAAATAAGAAAATCTATTCCTTACCACATATGATCGTGTCTACACATGTCACATAAAAGGATTAGCAAAGAAAGAGATGTAGTTATGGCAGGATATCTCGTATTGGAAGGCGGAGCGGAGTTTGGCGGCAAGATGGCTGAACCCGACCGACGTGCAATCGAACTTGCTGGCGGTTCCGATGCTCCCATCTGTATCATTCCAACTGCGGCAGCACCGGACAATAATCACCAACGTGCCGGACGTAATGGAACAAACTGGTTTCGTGGTCTGGGAGCTACCAATATCGAAGTTGTACCTATCATTGATGTGAAGTCAGCGAATGATGAGCAAATCGCAGCAACGTTACGAAATGCGAAGCTGATTTATATGCTCGGTGGCTTTACAGGCTATCTCGGTGAAACGCTTAAAGGAAGCAGAAGTTGGCAAGCTGCGGTGAGTGCATATGAGCAAGGGGCAATTATTGCAGGAAGTAGTGCTGGTGTGATGGTGATGTGCCAGTATTATTATGACCCTGGAAAGGGTAGAGTTGTCGAAGGGCTTGGACTTGTGCCAAATGCCTGTGTCTTGCCGCATCATAACACTTTTGGAAAGGGATGGGCTGCACGTCTCTCAACACTTCTCCCCAATGCTACGCTTATTGGGATCGACGAAGGTACGGGCATGATTGACGATGGTGATACGCCGGAAAATAGCTCTCAGCGCACATGGCATGTTTACGGAAAAGGTGCAGTGATATTGTATCATCATGGTTCTGCTACTACTTATTCTGCTCATGGACAGGCAATATTGCTATAGAAAGCATCCTGAAAGAGGTTATATTACTCTAGCTCTTCCGTAACAGGGAGAGCTATTTTTTTGAACTACCTCATCGCTTCCCCACTTTCAGACATAACTGACTGTCCGGTCATTGACAAACGTTTATTTTGTCGTTATAATAATAACTGACCAGTCAGTTATTAAGTGCGTGTTAGTAGTGGGCCTACACTTGTATGACTCAGGAGGGAAGTAACCATGCGTGTCTTGATTTCAGGTGGTGGAATCGCCGGACTTACTCTGGCATACTGGCTCAATCGTTATGATATTGATGTGGTCGTTATAGAGCGTGCGGAACGTATTCATCACGATGGGTATGGGCTGGACTTCTATGGTACTGGCTACGATGTGGCTGAACGAATGGGATTATTAGAACGGTTGGCGCAACAACAAATTCCATTTGAACATGTTGCTTATGTCGATGCTTCCGGGAAAATGCTTGCTCATATCGATATTGCGCTTATGCAAAAAATCATGCGTAATAGATATATGGCACTCATGCACTGGACGCTAGAGCAAGCCTTGTATGAGGCTATCGCGGATGCTGTTGAGATTCGTTATGGTACGACATTTACAGGTATCCAGGCTGATGCTGATGAAGTAGCTGTAACATTCAATGATGGGACAACAGATACCTTCGATTTGCTCATTGGAGCAGATGGTGTACACTCAAAAGTGCGGCAACTCATCTTTGGTGAAGAGGCATTGTTTCAGCATTATATGGGCTACTACTTTGCCAGCTATCAACTCCCTGACCAATATGGTGTTGGTCATGCCTGGAAGAATTATGTTGAGCCAGGACGCTTGACAGGTGCTTACTGTAGTAACCGAGAAGGTGAGATTGTTACCTTTCTGATGTACAGAGCGGTAGACAAAGGAAACATTCCACGTGAGCAACGGCTGTCTGAGCTAAAACAAGTGTATGCTGGTATGGGTTGGATTACTCAACGACTACTCGATGATGTTCCCAATCCTGATGCAATCTTCATGGATACGATGACGCAAATACAGATGCCTTCCTGGTATCGAGGTCGAGTAGCTCTTGTGGGTGATGCATGTGGGTGTCCTACCTCATTGTCTGGTCAAGGTGCGTCTATGGGAATGGGAGGTGCTTATGTATTGGCACACGCCTTACACAGTGCATCTCGTTATGACGATGCCCTTCTTCATTATCAAGAGCAAGTGAAGCCATTTGTGGAGCGTCATCAAAAGAACGCAAGAGGTATTGCAAAAACATTTCTTCCGAATACTACATTGGAGTTGGTCGTACAGCGTTTGTTGTTGAAACTATTGTTTAGAGAGTCATTCACGGGCTTATTGCGGCAGCAGTTTGGAGTCGAGAGCCTCTTGGAGGCTCCTAATGATGGAGGTATGCATGTCCCCTCGTCCTGATGTGAGCGAGGAACGCCGCAACCAGATTCTTGAGGCGGCACTAAGGGTCTTCGCACGATTAGGTTTTCATGAAAGTCGCATGGATGATATCGCACAGGAGAGTAAACTCTCGAAAGGGGCTTTGTACCTCTACTACAAAAGCAAGGATGCTATCATAGCTGCGATTCTGAAATTCTTTTTTGAACAAGAATTTAAGCGGTTACAGGCTTTTGTTGCCATTGAGCGAGAGGAAAGCGTGACTGAGCAGATACTGAGGCTCACGCGAGAACTGACGACAGCAATGGATTGGATGCAGCAACTTATGCCTATCGCATTCGAGTTCTATGCTATCGCTGGTCGCAATCAGGATGTGCGCCAGTTCCTCAAGGGATACTACGCAGACTATCGGAAAGAGCTTGCCCGTTTGATAGAGCGTGGCATCGAGCGTGGAGAATTCCGAGCTATTGACGCACAGGCAACAGCGACAACGCTTGTGGCACTGTATGAAGGGCTAGCATTGCTCTTTTTTGTGGATAAAGAGGCTGTCCACTGGAAAGAGCAGATCGAACTCTCAGCAAGTCTACTGCTAGAAGGATTGAAATGCCAGCAACCTTCATAAAATCATTTCAAAAGTGCAAGAGCTTCTCGTAACTGCACGATATGATTTTCGAGGTGGTCAGTCAAAAACTCTTTGATGAACCACCCAACCGTCTGCTCTTTGAACCTGACGTGATAGCCTGGAATCTCCAGGTCGCTATCCTTCAAATGCTTCAATATGTCGTCCATGTAGCCGTAACTATCGGGAAGAGCTATTCGCATCTGGTTAAGCGCATCGTGACTATGTTCTTCGATGGCGCGAATACGATTGGTATCTTCCTTTGTACGTCCAAAGTTTTGTCCAGGATGCTCCACCAGTTTAGCTATTTCATTGGACCAGTACGTCATGAATTCGACGATGTGTGCAAGGCTCTCCGTGATAGTCCACTCATCTTGCGTTGGGATCTGATAGAGTACCTGTTGGTCTCTTGTGGCAATATGCTGGTCAATGAGTTGCAGAAGTTCCTCGAACTCTGTATGCATTTGTTGACGTATGGCTTCGACTCTGGGATTTGTAGCGTTCATAAAATACTCCTATTCTGTATGGTTGTTTACTCAGAAGACTATATGCCTTCATTGTACCATGATAGATACCGTCAAAAAGCTTTTCAATGTATACGTATAGAGGGAGTGAATATGTTTGTAAAAAGAAAGGCGTGGTGCTGTAAACATCACGCCTTTCTTTTTTTGATAATAAGGAACTTAACTGAAAGCAGTGCCTACCTGCGTCTTCGCTTCAACAGAGATAATTTCTCCGGCACGATGAAGCGTTACAGGTACGCTCTTGTTTTCAATATGTTGGGTCAAAACATTCCGTAATGCGGAAGCACTTTCAATCGGCGTCCCTGCAACGTTTAACAGGATATCGCCTAACAAGAGGTCAGTTGTTGCGTCTTTATCTTCAATGCCAACGACGAGTAAGCCTGATGTTTGTGTTGACGTAATTTTGCTCTTCACTACATCAGGTAGCTCTGTAAGATTGACGACCTGTACCGCAATACCCAGTCTGGCGGTGCGCTTGCTGAGTTCCCCAAGCCAGGTAGTGACAGTGCTGCTTGGAATGGAGACGGAGAGGTCGCCGCCAAAAATCATAGCGTTGATGCC
>DAIQNC010000452.1:0-3920 GCA_036788655.1 Ktedonobacteraceae bacterium | reverse complement strand
ATAGGGAGATACATCACTTCTAACTCATACTGAGGTAATGGAATCAAGAGGAGGTAAGGTTCGCCCAAGATAGCTTGTCATAAGAAGTTGGATACTGCCCCATTGAACAGCTTCTACAGCAAGTTTTGTGGATCGTTGTAGCAATTCAAGCGTTCTCTCATCCACAAGCTCAGTCTCCTTGACATTGCTATAATGGCAAACCTTACCCATTATAAAAAAACTTGCGCCTACTTTACAGCGTAATGACCTGATCGGGCATATTGGTGGAAAGGGCAGCATATAAATCAGGGAAGCATCCTACTCGGACACCTTCAACAGTATCGTTCGGCTGATAGCCACCAGCCTCAGCAGGTGTTGCCAGCCCTCGCTCAATGGCACACTGGTCACAAAGCATCAGCAGAATATTCTGCTCCTTTGCCACTTTGCTGAGGCGTTCTCCAAGCGGATCGCCTTTACGAAGTGCATAGGTGTTGTCATCGAAGAAAAACATACCAACGACCTCGACGCCGTGACGATGCTCTTCAAGTTGTGGCAAAATCATTCTGCCCAGCTTGTAACTAACGGTGTGACCTGTAGTGCTAAAAATGTAGGCAACCTTCAATATAAGTATCCTTTCGACAATTTTTGCTTTAATGAGAAGCTTTCTTCCGGTTATCATCAACCTGCTCAGGCTTCCCATCATAGTATAGATACAAGCAAGGGGAAAAGGTCAAGTGATATTTGCACTTCTTTCCGGGGTGAGTGAAGGTTGTTGTCACCAGCCGCAAGGTAACAATCAGATCATCGGCGGCCTGATCCCTCTCTGATTGCAGCATTATGATGTCGAAGTTGGCAGTGCAACTTTCTTATCATCAGGAATTGCTCGTTCAGCAAGATAGCGTTGTAGTTGCTCTTCACCTCGCGGACTGATCAGAAAGGTGACTGTATCGCCCGGCTGAATGACTAAATCATCACGCGGAAAGAGCAACTCACCCTCACGACGTATTGAGACAACAAGGCATTCAGGAGGTAGTTGTGCTTCGTGGAGTCGAACTCTGGCAAGTGGGGACTGGGCCGCTATTTTTGTCTCTAACATGACCGTCCCATCGACAAGCCCACGCATTCTCCGAGAGTGTTTTGCTGTTGTCTCTCGATAGAGACGAACAATATTCGCGGCTGACAGTACCCCTAGAACGCACTTCTGCCCTGCCAGCGTCTCGATATCAACAACAGGAGCCCAACTGACACGACGAGTGGTTAATTGCTCAAGCGTCTCGTCGAGCGTATCATCAGGGTAGATAACCAGCACATCTTTATTCATGGCCTCTCTTACAAGGCGCACTGCTCGCTCCTCAACTGGAACGTGCTGAATATCCACGAGTGTTAGCACACCGAGCAGTGAATTTGTATCATCGACGACAGGCGCACCGCTTTCGAGACCGCCCGACAACACTTTCTCAGCTTCGGCTAGTGTCTGTGTTGGAGAAAATCGTAACTGTAACGGAACCATCGCCTGTCTCACAGCTAGCGTCGAAAGGAGTGGGAATGAAAGCTGTAAGCGATGCGCTGGCGAATCAGCACGAGTATCGACCTGACTGGTATAGATGGTATTTTTACCAACGATGATTGAGGAGATACCAACGGCAATCATGGCAGGTGCAAGCAGCGAGAGGTTGCCAGTCATCTCTGCAACCATCAACATGACAGCGAGAGGTGCATGTGCGATGCCCCCGAAAAGAGCCATCATACCCACAATAACAAATGGCCCAGGAGTAGCAGGTATACCCGGCAAGATATGATAGCTCAATCGCCATACAGCGGCACCAATCATACCGCCAATGACCATACCTGGCCCAAATATGCCACCGGAACCACCTGAGCCAATTGATAAGCCTGTCGTAACAATTTTCACAAAAGGCAGCAGGAGAATGATCCATAGTGGTATCGAGAGTAGCCCTGTTCCCATACTGACCTGTACCCAACCATAGCCCATACCGAGTGCCTGTGGAAGCACCAAACCAATGAGACCTACGAGTAGACCTCCTATCCCACCTCGGCAAATGAAGGTGATGAAAGATGTGCGTGATACCATAGAAACCGCGTGAATACAGTACGCCAACGAGACCACATAATAAACCAAGCACCACATAATACAGCAACTGCGGTGGACTGCTAAATGCTAGATTCGAGGGTGTTGCGAAAATGGGACTCCATCCAGACCACGCTCCAAAGACGCTGTAACCGATAATCGAGGCGATAAGTGCAGGAATGACTGCCTCAACCTCGAAATCATTTTTGTAAAGAATTTCTGCGGCAAGAATAGCTCCCCCAAGTGGAGCGCGGAAAATTGCTCCGATACCCGCACCTACACCTGTTGCAAGCGCGATACGCCTATCTTGAGCATCCAGACGCAAGACTGTTGCTAGTATAGAACCAAACCCTGCGCTAATCTGTGCAGCTGGCCCCTCTCGACCTGCCGACCCTCCAGTTCCAATGGTAATAGCAGAAGCAATAATTTTTATGAGTGGAACTCGCGCCCGAATCGGTTTCCCTTCATGGAAGGCGGCAATGGCGGCATCGGTTCCATGTCCCTCAGCTTCTGGTGCAAGCGTGAAAACAATAATGCCAGCCGCAAGACCGCCTGAGGTCGTCAAAACGGGTAAGAGCCATGGGCGTACTGACGACCAGAATGGCATAACTACCGTTGCCCCTTCACCAGCAGGATTGGGCGGCAGATAACCAACAATTCCTCCCAGGAAGATATCAGTTGCAAAATGAATCCCTGCGAAAAAGATGATAGCACCAATGCCTGCGACAATGCCGATGAGAGAACTGATAAACAGCCACTTGAGCAAGTAGCGCGGACTCTCAAAACTACGCTTCACTCGCCGAATATGAAACAGGCGACGTAAAAAAGTAATAATAGCACTCATATCTTACAATCCTCAATCCCATCTACTATGGGTGGGCAGCCATCCAATAAAAAACGAAAAATAAAAACATTAGGATGCATGAATGCCGTTCAAGACGAGTTGAGCAACATATTGTGCATGATGGGTGATCTCTTGTTCGGACTTCCCAAGCACCCGTGCGGATAGTACATAGGATTCAGTAAGCGATAGTATCATCAATGACGTTGCCTCTACATCAGTACACTGGATTTCGCCATGTACGCGACTCTCTTCCAGCACAAGGGCTATCACCGCGACGTAATTCCTAAGTAGCTTTGTTGCCTCTTCCTGAAAGGCACGATTCACGCCGTAAAGCGCACTCATGTAGACATTGAAAGCATCACTTTCCTCTTCAGCAAGATGCGTAAAAGCCTGAAAGAGACGTTCAAGTCGTTGACTTAGTGACCCATTAGTTGCTAAAGCAGCTCGAATTACAGTCAGTTGCTCCTGTGCAATGTGACGTAGCATGGCAAGGAACAGTTCGCGCTTGTTCTCAAAATAGAGATAAATTGTTCCTTTTCCTATGCCAGCCTGTTCAGCGATAGTGTTGATATTCGCCTGGTCAAATCCAAGCCGCGCAAACTCACTAGCTGCTTCGCTCATAATGCGTCGGCGCGTCGCCTCTCTCGTTTGCTCATCAACAATCTTTGGCATTGCTTTCTCTCTCCAACACTATGCATATAGATATCTTACATTTTATGATGGGTAGCTAGTCATTTATTATTATATAGTAGCATTGCATGAATGTCAAGAAAGGAAAATTGTACCAATAGCACTGAATGTGTCAAGGATTTATAAGTCCGTGGTGTCTCTTATTGCAGAGAAGACATTCTCTATCTCACATAGCTTGACTGCCCATAATACTACCTATGAAAAAGGATGAGCATGTAACAATGGAACAAGTAGTTTCTGTACCAACGACACTATCCACCCGTGAACATACGAATGAAGTTGTCTTGCGTACACATAATCTCTCAAAGCAATATGGAA
>DAIQNC010000451.1:389-3923 GCA_036788655.1 Ktedonobacteraceae bacterium | reverse complement strand
CTCGATTACGGATTTCTTCGACGGTTATCTGGCGCGTCGCTATAAGGTTGTTTCGTCGCTTGGCGTCTTTCTGGACTTGACCGCCGATAAAGTATTGGTGTGTTGCATACTCATTGGCTTTGTGCAGGTTGGCATCGTTCCGGCATGGGTCGTCTTCATCATCGTGACACGCGAATTTCTGGTGACGAGTCTACGCTCTGTCGCAGCCTCGAAGGGGCGTGTTATTCCTGCTGGCATGTGGGGAAAGCAGAAGACATTTATCACCTTGATTGCGATGAGCCTGCTGTTGCTGGCAAAGGGTCTGGGAGCGCATCTGCTCTCGCTCTTTCCGCTCATGCTCAACTTCAACAGTCACACGCTCGTACCCAACGAGTTGCTGTTGCTACTCGCCGATATTCTTATTATTCTTGCGGTCATCTGGACAGCGTTCTCTGGCATTGAGTACCTGATCGGGGCATTGCCGATTTTCAGGAACGAGGCAGCATAGTATCGCACGAGCGACCACACATTCCCACAAGGGCGACCACAAGGGTACGCCCCTACGATACGATACCACGACGGGCGCGATGCATATTCGTATATCGTAGGGGCGTACCCTTGTGGTCGCCCGTGAATGCCACTCGCCCGTGCTGGTTCTACGTCAGGCTTTCTCAGGGGTTGCCGAAATATTCTCTTTCTCACCCAGCTTGCGCTCTTTGCCAGCGAGGAGACGCCCGATGTTGTCGTAGTGCAGGGCGATGACGAATGCAGGGCCAAGCACAAGATACACCGCTTCTGGTATTGTGACCCAATGAAGAAAGACAAAAACAATGCCGCAGACGATGTAGGTGACACCGCCGAGAATGGAGCCAAGTGAGACGTAGCGCGTGGTGGCAATGGCCCCTATTCCTATAATCGCGCCGAAGAGGAAGGCAAGCGGCGAGACGACCAGTGCCGCACCTGCACCCGTCATGACGCCACGCCCACCGCGAAAGCCGATGAATATGGGGTAGCAATGTCCAATAAGTGCGGCAAGACCTGCGACTGCGATACCCCACCCTGCTCCATAAAAAATGGGAACGTAACGAGCAAGTAATGCCGGGCCAAGCCCTTTCGAGAGGTCTACCAGCAACACAATAATGGCGGGGCCGTTGCCAAGTGTGCGGCGTACATTTGTTGCGCCTGTCTTGTGGCTTCCGTAGTTACGGATATCGAAATCCTTGCCCTTTAACAGCTTTCCCATCCAGTAGCCAGAGGGAATCGACCCCCAGAAATAGCCAATCAGCGCGATGAGTAAGAGCGATACGAAAATAGACATGCCAGCACCCCTTTGTGAAAATTGCTTGCCCTATTATACTCTGTGAGTTGCTATGATTACGCGCCCTCATTATATTCGTATTCGCTAGAAATTACCAGAGCAATCTCTATCTGTAGTACGGTGATTTATCACGTTTATGCAATCCCTGACGGAGAAGGACGTGATAAGGTAAGGCCCGAAGAGTGAATAGATTGACGTTGATTCGTTTACATGTACGTAACGTGTTATACATTGAGACAATTTGAGACGTGGAAAGGAAATAGGAAGGATTTCATATTCATGCAAAACGCACGTCGAACGCGCACGAACTCAAAATCGATAGGACTAATTGGGGGAGTGCTTCGTGATATTGTACGCCTTATCATCTTTGGCTTTCTCGGCGCAATATTTTTCCTGGTACGCTACGTTTTACGGACACCACAACCGCTTAAAAGTGTGTTACCGGGTGAAGAGCGACTTTTTCGCTGGACACACGGGCATATCTTCTATAAAGTGCTGGGCGCACAGAATGCACCGCCGCTTGTGCTGATTCATACGCCGGAAATAGCCGCATCTTCATATGAGATGCGCGATATTATGGAGCCGCTGGCACGGCGATTTCGCGTCTATGCTCTCGACCTGCCCGGATTTGGTCTCTCAGACCATCCACATATCGCCTATACAGGAGAAATGTATGTCGCATTCCTACGAGATTTTCTGGCGCAGGTGGTGAGCCATCCTGCGACGCTCGTTGCCAATGGGTTGAGCGCGAATTACGCTATTACCCTTGCCAGTGCTGCTCCCGAACAATGTGAACGGCTTGTGCTGCTTTCTCCGACTGCGCTTTTCACCGATGGTAAGGTACGCCACTGGTATACGCCACTGCTCGAAAATCCGTTTATTGGCCTGTGCGTCTATGCATTTCTAACCACGCGCATCGTGCTACACGCTGTTCTCACGCGAGGGCAGGGAGTGAACGCGCTCTCCGATGCCGAACTCGACCATTACTATGCTGCTGCACATCAGTTTGGCTCAGAGCATCCCGTTATCGCGTACATGACAGGCAACCTCTCACTGGATATCTCGTGCCAGTTAGAAACGCTACAAAAGCTGCGCCAGCCTCTACTGGTTATCTGGGGACTACACGCCATGCAGCGAGCGTTGCATTCAGTACGAATAAATGCCTTGCAAGAGGGCGCGAGTGCGCCTTTGCTGGCCTTGACCGATACGAGCAATACATCCAGTACGTTACATTCGGTTGATATCACACAGCGTGTTGTGTTACTTGAAGACGCCAATAGACATGTTCAGGAGACACAGGCAACGCAGGTGGCTTCGTACATTCTTGCTGAAACCTCTGATGCCGTAGAAACAAAGCAGAATGTTCCGTCCTTTCAGGTTGCAGAGTTTGTAGCGGATGAGTATACTAACAAAGAGGAAATTTCCGTGAAAGCTTCCTCATTTCAGGATGCAGAGGTAGCGGTTGAAGTGCCTTCGGATGTTGATGTGTTGGAAGACATCGAGCGCGAGGAAGAGGCACAGGGAGTACAGAGTGTACAGCAACCCGAAATCGTAGAAACGTCACAACCTCAACAACAGGAGCAGATCGAGGCGTATTGCGTGAAGTGCAAGCAGAAGCGTATCATGGAAAATCCTACTGATACCACGACGAAGAAAGGGCGCAGTGCGAAAGAGGGAAGTTGCCCTGTATGTGGTACACACCTCTTCCGTTTTATTGCTAGCGAGAAGGAATAAGCAAAGGTGGAATATTCCTCGCATTTTCCGCGTTGAAGCACTTGACGTTCTCTTCTTCGCAACGTATAATTATCGTTCACTGAAACCGTGAATGGATATTACCACCCTTGAAAATAAACGTTCGTCATTGCCGTATTACATAAAATACACACACCTCGAAACAGAGAATAATCGTATATGTGGTCATGTTGGTAGGAGATGTTGGGAACGAGTAATACACGGAGCGAGGAAGCCGCACAGAAAGCGGTCATACGTGGCTATGTGGGGGATCGGTTTGTGAGGGAAGACAAATAATCGCCGTCGCAGTGACGGCGATGTACACGTGTAGCTGTCTGGAAGAGGTTTTTATCAAGAAACAGACCTCACGACCAGAGAGGAGTTTACCATGAGTATTGGTGGACAGAGTGACGCAAGGCAAGAGCGCAAGGTGTATCGCTTGACGCCAGAAGGCTTTGCTAAGAAAAAAGAGCGTCTGGATTATCTACGTAACGTCCGACGCAAAG
>DAIQNC010000451.1:0-316 GCA_036788655.1 Ktedonobacteraceae bacterium | reverse complement strand
GATTATCCAACTCGAACAGCTCCTTGCCGTTGCCGAGATTATGACACCCGATATGCATGGCACGACCAACGGTCAGTACGATGTGCGTATCGGAATGCAGGTCGAGGTCGAGTCGGATAGTGGCGCGAAACGCATCTTCAAAATGGTTGAAACCTTCGAGGCCGATCCGAAAGCGGGGCTTATCTCTGACCAGTCGCCTGTAGGAAAAGCTCTCATAGGCCATAAGGAGAACGATGTCGTCCAGGTGTCTACTCCTGGCGGTGTCGCTACATACACCATCCTCTCCGTTAGCCCGATGCTATAAAAAAATCGAGAA
>DAIQNC010000450.1:0-3925 GCA_036788655.1 Ktedonobacteraceae bacterium | reverse complement strand
ATATCCAGTTGAAAGATAGCGATGCTGGCGGCGAAAATGGCGGTTGCGCCACCAATGCCCTCAACGGTGTAAAGAGCAGCAGGTGATAGTTGGAAAAGTGGATGCGCTCGCGCCACGAGATAGACACCTGCCGTGACCATCGTTGCCGCGTGGATGAGTGCGCTCACAGGCGTCGGGCCTTCCATCGCATCAGGCAACCACATATAGAGCGGCAACTGCGCCGATTTCGCGGCACACGCAACAAAGAGCAACAGACAGATAGCGGTGATAGCGCCACCACTAGCGGAGCCGCTCAACGCACCAAAGACGCCCAGATAATTGAGCGTACCGAACTGTATGAAGATCAGGAAGATGGCGAGCATCAGGCCGAAGTCGCCGATGATGTTGATAACGAAGGCTTTTCGCGCCGCCGCAACCGCCTTTGGTCGCTGATACCAGAAGCCGATGAGCAGGAACGAGGCCAGACCGACGAGTCCCCATCCCATGAGCAGGAAGAGAAAGTTATCAGCAGTGACGAGCAGCACCATTGCGAAAATAAAGAAGTTGAGATAGGCAAAGAATCGCCAGAAGCCCGGATCGTCTTCCATATAGCCTGCTGAATAAACGTGAATGAGGAAGCCGACGCCCGTGACAATCAGCAGCAGTGTCGCGGACAACGGATCATAGAGCAGGCCGAAGTTGATTTGTAGCGAGCCGGAGAGTACCCATGTATACACACTCTGGTCTACGCTACGAGCGGCAGGGGATGTGCCAAGCATCGACAGAAAGCTGATGAGAGCGAAGAGAAAGGCCAGGCCACACGCACCCCACGCGATAGAGAGTATTGCTGTACGTCCAAGCGTTCTCCCCAACAGGCCCAGGATAATAAAGCCGAGCAGAGGCAATAGCAGGACGACTAAACTAAGATTTACCATAAATTAGCCTCGTAAGACATTCATATCGTCAACATCAATAGCGCGGCGTGTGCGGAAGATAGAGACGATGATAGCCAGACCAACCACGACCTCTGCCGCCGCAACGGTCAGCACCAGGAAGACAAACATCTGCCCATCCGCCGAATTGAGGAAGTGCGAGAAGGCGATAAACGAGAGATTGACCGCATTGAGCATCAATTCAATAGACATAAAGATGACGAGTGGACTGCGCCGCACAAGCACGCCCACCACGCCAATTGTAAAGAGTATTGCGCTCACTATAAGATATGCTGATAAGGGCATAGAAAATATCTCCTTCAAGATGTAACGCCGATGGCTACCAGGGTGTAATGAATTATACCCGTACATAGGATGGTTGCTCCAACGATTGTTATTACTGCAACGTCTCTTTCTTTAGCCACATCTCCCACATTCCAATCAACGCTGAAATGTACGGGTATAATTCATTACACCCTGGTAACCACACCACGAATGTTCGACGCAATTATCAATGTTCATCACGCACGACGCCCGAATACCATTGCACCCAATATGGCAACGACGATAAGAAGGCTTGTTACCTCAAACGGGAAGGCGAAGCCGTGAAACAGCGCAAGCCCGAAGGCTTCGATATTGCCGTATTTGTCAACCGCCTGTTGAAGTCCACCGCTTGCTACAGGGCCAACATTTGTCGGTGTTCCCGTGAAGAGCAGGTAGCTCAAAGCGGCAACGAGGCTCAGACCCAGGATGCCCGCGATGCCACGCTGCCACGAGATGCGGTCACGTCCAATCTCCGTGTCGGCGGCATCTGGCGTCAGCATGGTCACGACGAACAGGAACAGCACCATGATGGCTCCTGCATAGATGAGTACCTGCACAACGGCGATGAACAACGCCCCCAGTTGTAGATAGAAGAGGGCCAGGAAGAGCAGCGTCATAATCAGGCTCAAAGCACTGTGAACCGCGTTCTTGAAGAAAATAACTCCGAGCGCGGATGCCGTTGTCGCAACTGCCAGCACATAAAACGCGATAACTGTAGCTATCATAATGAATTACTCCGACTCGAACTTTCGACGATCCTCGTCCTGCTCCTCGTTGGTGAGTAGCACCGGACGCTCCGTCTCCACTGTGCCGAGACCAACGGCGGCGGCACTGGCACGTGCGCCATCGAAGACATGACTTTCCTGCGGCACACGTTGCGAAGACTCAGAGAGTGGTGGGGGTGGCTCCTGCCACACCACGTTCGAGCCAACGGTAGATTGACCTTTCGGCTCAAGCAACTGCTCCTTGTGAAACACGAGGTCTTCGGGATAGTACGAGGCTAGCTTGTACTCCTGCTCCAGCGTAATCGCGCCCGTCGGACACGCCGCCTGACAATAGCCACAGAAGATGCAGCGCAACAGGTTCACATCGAAGACCTTAGCATAGCGTTCGCCCGGCGAGACACGATTCTCCTCGGTATTCTCCTGCGCCTCGATATAGATGGCATCGGCAGGACAGGCTCCGGCGCACAAATAGCACCCGACGCATCGCTCCATATCGTTATCGTAGCGATGCAACACGTGGCGTCCTCTAAAACGAGGTGGAAGCTGTCGCTCCTCCTCTGGATACGAGACAGTGGTAGGCTTCTTGCCCATATTCTTGAGCGTTGTAGCCATACCTTTGATGATATCGAAAGACATTGAATTGCTCCTTAACGAAATAACCTAGATATCGACGTAGGGACAGATTTATCACGTCCGTGCGTACAATGTTGATGGGTCAGACGGACGTGATAAATCTGTCCCTACATATATATTATTCATTCTCATTTTGTTCAGTATATTCAGGTAATGTTCTTAATTGATCGAGTTTTAGGACGGTTAGATTGGGTAGAGAAGGTAAGCTCAAGTCGTTGGTTAGAAAATATTTCGAGCCTGATACGATGGCGGTTGCCATGTGAATAGAGTCCGGTGTACGAACTTTATAGAACGCTCGTAGTCGTGCGGCTTCTTCGACAATTTGTCTCGTCACATCATCTACAGAGAAACCTGTTGAATCAGAAAGAATGTCCTGGTATTTTTTTGCGAGTTCCGCATCACTATCTCGTATAGGATGAACCAGCACTTCAAGCAACGTTACAACTGATGTAACTGCCGATATTTTCTTGTCTTCCACAGATTTAAAGAATGGACGCAACATATCTACGTATACCGGATTTCTCTCGATAAAGCCTATAAAAGGAGCTGTATCTACATACACAACTTCGCCGTGAAGCTCTTCTATCCATCCCATGAATTACGTTCCTCATCGACATACTTTTGTGGATCAATACCTTTCCAAGTTTCTGCACCTAATCCTTCCAATTCAAGCAAGCTATGACGCGGTTTTCGCGCTTGTTTCTGATAGAGAGCTACTAACTCTTGTATTAGTGTGAGTTGCTCATCAGGGGTTAACTGCTGTACCTCTTCTAATATCTGGCGTTGCAGTTGCGGATGGGTTGCCATAATGCTCCTCCTCTGCTTTTATTTATTTGGCAAAGTTAAGACTATATTGACTCTATAATTTTATTTTTCCCACGAATTACGCTCTTCTTCAAGATATGCATCGACATCAATTTGTTCCCAAAGTTCCTTTCCTAAACCTTTTAATTCTGTGATATGGTGAAGAGGCTCACCTTCACGTGGCTTGATACGTCGTGCTTCAATTTTCATTCTCTGCTCGTCAAGACTTTCCCAGGAATCGCGCTCTTTATTTACATATTCCTGCGGGTCAATGCCTTCCCATGTTTTCGCTCCTAAGCCTCTTAGCTCCCGAAGACTATGAGTACGAGGAGACTGCATTCTTATCTGATAAAAGACCAGTAATTCGTGTACCAGTGACATAATGTCGCTGGGAGCAAGTTGCTGATATTGCTCTACGATTTGACGATGCAAGTCATCATAAGCAGACATAGCAGTTGCCTCCCTTCCGTTTCTTTTCTCTATGCATCACAATCATAACAGGAATGGTGCATATTGTCACGCTGACAC
>DAIQNC010000449.1:0-3926 GCA_036788655.1 Ktedonobacteraceae bacterium | reverse complement strand
ATCGTGACCACTGATGAGAACATAATCGGCGTGTGCCTTCGCCACACCTGCGGCAATCGTTCCAACGCCAATACTTGATACCAGCTTGACGCCCACTTTCGCCCTCGGATTGACCTGATGCAGGTCGTATATGAGTTGCGCGATATCCTCGATACTGTAGATATCGTGATGCGGCGGCGGAGAGATAAGCGAGACACCCGGCGCGGTATGACGCAGTTTTGCGATAAAGGGCGTCACCTTCGTTGGCGGCAACTGTCCACCTTCGCCCGGTTTCGAGCCTTGCGCCATCTTAATCTCGATCTCTTCGGCTCGTGCAAGATACTCAGTCGTTACACCGAAACGGCCTGATGCAATCTGTTTAATCTTGCTGCTGACAGGGAATCCGTCGAGCGTCTCAGAATACCATGCAGGGTCTTCGCCACCCTCACCAGTATTGTTACGTCCACCGATGCTATTCATCGCCGCCGCAATAGTGCGATGTGTCTCAGGACTCAGTGCGCCCACCGACATCGCGGAAATGACAAAACGAGCGCGGATGCTTTCCATTGGCTCAACCTGCTCTATTGGAATAGGCGTTGAGGAACGGAACGAGAGCAGGTCACGCAGCGTCGTCGCAGGTCGATTATGCACGAGTGCGGTAAATTGACGATAATCTTCTACGTCACCGCTCTGCGCCGCCTTTTGCAGAGCGCGAATGATGAAAGGATTGTAGGTGTGAAATTCGGCATCACGACGGAAGCGATAACGCCCCAGGTCTGTGAGTTTGCGGCGGCGTGTACTTGTTTCCTGGCTCTCCTGCTCCTGTGTCACTCGCAACGC
Source organism: Ktedonobacteraceae bacterium (assembly GCA_036788655.1). GTDB lineage: Bacteria > Chloroflexota > Ktedonobacteria > Ktedonobacterales > Ktedonobacteraceae > JBBQVS01. The sequence goes on along the minus strand of DAIQNC010000449.1, from coordinate 3,107 downwards.
CTGGAATTGTGCGATGATGTCTCGTGCAATTGTGGCGTAAGTAACCGTTCCAGATTGCAAAGCCGATCCAGCGAAGCAACGAGCCGCCAAACTGGCGTCTAATCCAACTACCTCAAAGAGACCTGCACCGATAATATTCCGTATCGTCGAGATACCCATACGCGCCATGACCTTACGCAAACCGTCCTCTACGACACGGATGTACTGCTTGACGGCATCAGCACGGGTCAGATGCTCCAGTTTGCGCTCACCTGCGAGGGCGCGGATACTTTCCAGTGCGAGCGATGGCACAACGCCTTCAGCACCATAGCCAAGTAAAAGAACAATCTGGTGGATATTCCATGCGGCGTTTGTCTCGCACACAAGAGCCGCCGAGGTACGCAAACCACGACGAATGAGACCATGATGGATAGCACCCGTCGCAATAAGCATCGGGACAGGAGCATGACTGAGCGTTGCTTGCTGGTCACTCAACACGAGAAGCGTTGCCCCTTGCTGAATCGCCTGTACCGCTTGTTGCTCTAAACGATTGAGCGCGGTTTCCAGCGCATTCTCACCATCCTCGACAGCAAAGACGGCATTGAGCGTCACAGCGCGGAAATGAGGATGAGCGCGTAGCTCGTCCAGTTGCGACTCGGTAAGCAGCGGCGTTGGAAGCGGTAGCACCTGGGCATGATGTGGTGTCTCGGTCAAGAGGCTATCCCGACTGCCAAGTGTGGACTCCAACGACATGACAATGTGCTCACGCAACGGGTCGATAGGTGGATTTGTAACCTGCGCGAATCGTTGTCGGAAGTAGTCGGCGAAGGAGCGTGTGCGCGTCGAAAGCACGGCGAGCGGTGCATCATCACCCATGCTCCATGTCGGCTCCTTGTTCTCGGTGAGGATGGGGCGTAGCACCATCTCGACATCCTCATGCGTGTAGCCAAAGAGTTGTTGCCGTGTAAACAGTGCATCGCTACTTAACGGCGTCGTTTCAAGGGAAACATCATCAGAGAGAGGCGTGAGCCGATACTGCTCCACCCACTGCTGATAGGGTTGCTGCCCCGCGAGAATCTCTTTGATATCGGCATCGTACAGAACAACGTGGTTGTCTACATCGACGGCAATCATTTCGCCCGGTCCCAGTCGGCCTTTCTTGACGACATCCTGTACATCGACAGGTAGGACACCCGTTTCTGAGGCAACGATCAAGCGGCCCTGTCGCGTCAAGGTGTAGCGTGCAGGACGCAACCCGTTACGGTCAAGCGCAGCACCCACTATACTACCATCGCTAAAGGCAAGCGCGGCAGGGCCATCCCAGGGTTCCAGTAGTCCAGCATGATAGGTATACCACGCCTTCTCTTGAATCGATAATTCTGTATCATGTTCCCACGCTGCCGGAACCATCATATGCATCGAATGCAGTAGCCCACGCCCTGAACGGGTAAGTAATTCTAGCGCGTTATCGAATTGTGCAGAGTCGCTTCCGTCTTGAATCACGGGAAGCAGTGTTGAAATACGATGCCCCCAGAGCGGCGATGCAAGCGAGCCTTCGTTTGCTGACATCCAGTTACGGTTGCCTTGAATGGTGTTGATTTCGCCATTATGCGCGATGAGTCGCATTGGTTGAGCCAGAGGCCATGCAGGGAGCGTATTCGTGCTATAGCGTTGATGAAAGACGGCAAGCGCACTCATATAACGAGGGTCGCCGAGGTCGAGATAGAAACGTGCCAGTTCGGTAGGAGCAAGCAACCCTTTATAGACAATTGTTTTATGCGAAAGTGAGGCGATGTGGCAATCTGTCACCTGCGCCTCACGCAAACGCTGCTCAATGAGGCGGCGCACGTAGTACAATTCGCTCTCGTACTGACTAGAAGGAATATGGTCAGGACGCACTAGTAGTAGCTGTTTGATTGTTGGTGCAGTCTTACGTGCGTATGGGGCGAGAACGTTCGTATCGAGTGGGGGATTGCGCCAACCAAGCGGACGTAGCTCCGACTCCCCAATGGCTCGCTCGATGACGGCTATACTTCTCTCATATACGGTGGGTGTGCGTTCCTGCGATGGCAAAAAGAACATACCAACGGCGAGGTCTTCATGAAGATTGGAAGTGGAAGATGAGAGAAGTCCCAACTCTTCTTGCAACAGTTGGTAAGGGAGTTGTGTCAATAGACCAGAACCATCGCTCGTGCCTGCATCCGCATCTTGCGCTCCACGATGCGTGAGCCGTGCAAGTGCATCAAGTGCATCTTGCACGACTGCATGACTGGGTACTCCTGACACCTCAGCAAGGAAGCCTGTTCCACAGGCGTCGTGTTCCCATTGCTGGTCGTGGAGAGGATAAGCAGAATAGCTAGACTGAGCGGAATGGTGGGAATATCGAGAATCATGATGCATGTGATGCCCTCCAGAAACATACGTGTTGCTCTTATCCTGTTGGCTACTCCCGTGGAGCCAGAGGGACATGATGATAAGCGTGTCGAATGTAGGGAACCTTCGTAGACAACGTTGACCAATTAACATGCATTGTTCAGGTCAAGGCGCAACAAAGCGCAGAGTGAGGCATCATTGAACCGTGAAGAGCACCGTAGCTCAGGAAAACATGCGGCGTTAAAGCATACTATAGCACACGGATAGGAGCTTGCACACGTGTGTGATATGAACAAATCCTGTTGTCCTCGTGTGCAAGTTGCACATAAAAGCCTTAGTCAGTGAGCGGCATAATGTACATACTGAGCAAGAAAACCCAGTGCAATAGCGATAATGAGTAGAGCAATGATGATGATACTGGCAATACGCACTTCACGCACCCATGCACGTCCCTCTTTTGGTGCATCAGGATGATAGTGAACGGGCTTGACGGCTGGCAAATTTTCCAGGTCATGCAGCATCTCACTCATCGTTTTGTACCGCTTCTCAGGATCACGACGAATGGCGTGCATGACAACGGTTGCCAGTTCTGGTGGGATATCGGGGTTACATTGAAGAATAGATGGTGGGTCTTGCGATACGTGCTGATTCATGACAGCGAAGATATTTTCGCCTTCAAAGGGAGTGTGTCCACAGAGCAACTCATACAATATCATACCGACGGCGTAGATATCGGAGCTTGCAGTGCCGCGCTC
>DAIQNC010000448.1:0-3926 GCA_036788655.1 Ktedonobacteraceae bacterium | reverse complement strand
CAGACATCTGCGAATTCGAGTCGCCATATGGCATCATTGTCTCAGTAGGTGGTCAGACGCCAAATAATCGCGCAAAGGCGTTGAAGAACTACGGCTTCCGTCTCCTGGGAACCGATGCCAGCAATATTGACCGTGCTGAGGATCGCAGCAAATTCTCGCATCTCCTGGATACATTGCACATCAAGCAACCGGAGTGGAATAGCTTCGTCAATACCGATGAACTGACGAAGTTCGCGGAACGTGTTGGCTATCCCGTACTGGTACGCCCATCATATGTGCTGTCGGGAAGTGCGATGAACATTTGCTACACCCGCGATGAACTTATCCGCTACACGATGGAAGCCTCGGCAGTCTCGCCAGAGCATCCCGTGACTGTCTCGAAGTTCTTTGAGAAATCACGCGAAATCGAACTGGATGCGGTTGCCCAGTATGGCGATATCAAAGCCTTCGTTATATCGGATCATATCGAAAACGCTGGCGTACATTCCGGCGATGCTACGATTGTACTACCGCCGCAGACGCTCAATGCTCAAACGTTGGAGCGGCTCGAAGCGGTAGGACGTGCGATTGCAAAGGCACTGGAAATTACTGGCCCATTCAACATTCAGGTGCTGGCGAAGGATAACGAAATATACGTTATCGAGACGAACCTGCGTGCCTCGCGTACTTTCCCCTTCATCTCGAAAGTGACAGGCATCAATTTCATGGAACTGTTCGTTGATGCGCTGTTCCAGCAAGAAATTCCTACGGTCAACGTACCTGTACCATCATTCGTAGCTGTGAAGGCTCCGCAATTCTCATTTTCGCGTCTGACAGGAGCTGACCCGACGCTAGGTGTTGAGATGGCATCAACGGGCGAGGTAGCATGTTTCGGCGAAGATGTCGAGGATGCGTATCTGAAAGCGATTATCGCAACGGGCGGCAGCATTCCAACAAAGGGCGTGTTCGTCAGTATCGGCGGAGATGACAAGAAAGAGGATTTTCTGGAGAGCGCATACCTGTTGAAATCGCTCGGCATTCCACTATATGCAACAGAAAAGACAAGTGAGTTCTTACAGGAACATGGCATAGAGGCAACGATGCTCTACAAAATTCACGAAGAGCGGTCTCCCAATGTGTTGACCTACTTCCGTGATAACAAAATCGACCTTGCCATCAACGCCGTCGATATGCACATCAAGAAGGCCGTCGATGATGACTATGCCATGCGCCGCTATGCCATCGATCACAATATTCAACTCTTCACGAAGATCAAGCAGGCGCGATTGTTTATTCGTGCCATGACCGAGAAGAGCTTGAAGACAATTCCTATCAAGTCCTGGAACGAATATTGATATGACTGAAACTGAAATAATGCACCTTTTCGCCGATGCTCATGCAATTGTCACGGGAAGCCACTTTGTGTACAATTCTGGTAGGCATAGTTCGGTGTATGTCAACAAGGATGCACTTTACTTGCATACCGATATAACGCGACAATTATGTGAGCAGATGGCATTTCATTATGATGCGGAGCAGGTTGATGTTGTGGTTGGCCCTGTCATGGGCGGTATCATTCTTTCGCAATGGGTAGCAGCAGCCCTGAATGCTCGCCGCACTTCGGGCGAAACGCTTGCGGTCTATGCTGAAAAAGAGGATACAGCGTCAGGGTCACGCTTCGAGTTTCGACGAGGATATGATGCGTACATTCAAGGCAAGCGTATTCTCGTTGTTGAAGATGTGCTAACAACGGGCGGCTCGGCACGTCGCGTTGTGGAACTTGTTCGTCAGCATGGTGGCACTGTGGTTGGACTGAGTGCGCTCTGCAATCGTGGCAACGTGCAGGCGCAGGATGTTGGGGACGTGCCGTTACAGACGCTGATAACACTGCCACTGGATACGTATACAGAAGCGGAATGCCCATTTTGTCAACAGGGCATTCCAGTGAATACCGCACTAGGAAAGGGTAAAGCCTTTTTAGCACGGAAAAATTTGACCAGTAACGTGTAGGGGCATAATTCTATTACGCCCAATACCTCAAGTACGCCTAAATACATCAAAAGAGGCAGGGTAGCCATGAATTTTGTAGAGAAACTCTTGCAAGCATCGCGTACACAAAATAGTCTACTCTGTGTCGGGCTTGACCCAGAGCCGAGCCGTTTCCCACCGCGTTTCCGAGGTGAGGACAAAGAAATCCTCACCGTGCATTTCTGTAAGGCGATGATTGAGGCAACAGCTCCCTATGCCTGTGCCTATAAGCCGAATATTGCCTTTTTTGAGGTGCTTGGCCCCAACGGAATGCACGTCTTGCAAGAGGTGATACACGCTGTTCCACCCAATTTACCTGTCATACTCGATGCCAAGCGTGGCGATATCGGCAATACCGCACGTGCCTATGCCGAAACGCTCTTCGATATCTACCAGTGTGATGCTGTGACGGTCAGTCCCTATCTCGGTCACGACAGCTTGACACCTTTTCTTGACTACAAAGACAAAGGTATCTTTGTGCTGTGTCGTACCTCGAATCCGGGGGCGCATGACTTGCAAGACCTGCGTGTACAAATGTCAGAGGGCAATGAAAGGCCGTTGTACGAAGTGGTCGCACAGCGTGTGCAATCATGGAATGTCGCAGGTAATTGTGGCCTTGTCGTGGGTGCAACCTATCCGCAAGAGCTACGAGATATTCGCGCACTCTGTCCCGATATGCCTATACTTGTTCCAGGGGTAGGAACGCAAGGCGGCGACCTCGAAGCATCAGTACGAGCAGGGGTCGATTCACACGGTGAACGTATACTTATCTCTGTCTCGCGTTCTATCCTCTATGCCAGTGGTGAGGGCGATTATGCAACTGCCGCAGCAACACAGGCGCGAACTCTACGCAACCAGATAAATGCAGTGAGAGCATAACTATGAGTGTAGAGGCGGACGTAAAACTACGGGTAGAGCTAGCACCACAGCATAAAAGTGGTCTATTGCTGAAAAATCCCGTCATGCCAGCCTCTGGTACGTTCGGCTATGGCATCGAGTATGCGAAGATAGCCGAGGTCCATCGGCTAGGAGCGGTCATTTGCAAGGGAACGACGCTCAGACCTCATAGCGGAAATGCTCAACCTCGTACTGTCGAAACGGCATCGGGAATGCTCAACGCTGTCGGCCTACAAAACGTCGGAGTACGGACACTCATCGACAAATATGCGTCAATATGGGCAGCATGGCAAACACCCGTTATCGTCAACATTGCAGGTGAGACGATTGAAGAGTATATAGAGATTGCGAGAAGACTGGAAGGCGTCGAAGGTATAGCAGCACTCGAAGTCAACGTCTCCTGCCCCAATGTGCAGGAAGGCGGCGTCGTCTTCGGGTCAAGTCCACAGATGGTTGCCGATGTCACCGCTGCATTACGTAGCGCGACAACGTTCCCGCTTATCGTCAAACTTTCACCCAATAGTGGTGATGTGCGTCCAACGGCTCTTGCCGCCGCGTCATCCGGTGCGGATGCCATCTCGCTCATCAACACCATGACGGGTCTTCGTATAGCCATAAAAACACGCCGCCCTTTGCTGGATAATGGCACTGGCGGACTTTCGGGGCCAGCTCTGAAGCCGATAGCGTTACGCATGGTCTACGAAGTTGCACGTGAATTTCGAGAGTCCTTTCCAAATGTGCCGATAATAGGTCTGGGTGGTATTATGACGGCAGAGGACGCACTAGAGTTTTTGATGGCAGGGGCAACCGCAATACAGATAGGTACAGCGCATTTTATGAACCCGCGAGTATGTGTCGAGGTACTCGAAGGCATCGAGGCTTTTCTGAGGCAAGAGGGCGTGAATGATATCAAGGAAATCATTGGCGCGGCTTTGTAATTTCATTTCCATGTGCTGGTGTGATTATGAATGTTGATTTTCAAAATCAGCCATTTCGTAGAACCCGATTTATCGATGGGTTCA
>DAIQNC010000447.1:0-3929 GCA_036788655.1 Ktedonobacteraceae bacterium | reverse complement strand
CGAATATGTACAGCAGTGGGAATCGCAGCATAGTCGCATTCCTGCTGGCGCATGGGTCTTACTGAGGACGGGATGGAGCAAGTACACAAATCGTAGCGAATTTCTGGGAGAGTCTGCTGATGGCGCACATTCACCCGGCTTTCAACGCGAATGCTCGCAATTCCTCGCCAACGAACGCGATGTGTTAGGAGTCGGCGTAGAGACGGTGGGAACAGACGCAGGGCAGGCAGGTACATTCGATCCGCCATTCCCCAACCACACCTTCATGCATGGTGCAGGGAAATTCGGCATCACCAGCCTCATCAACCTCGACCAGTTGCCACCAACAGGCGCGATTATCATTGCCGCACCCCTCAAAATTGTGCAAGGGTCTGGTAGCCCGTTGCGCGTACTAGCAATTGTCCCTCTGTAAGGAGATTTTTCAAATGGCACAACATACCGTCCTCACAGAGCAACGCGGCCCCATCTTCATCGTCACCATCAACCGCCCGGCGGTGCGGAACGCGATTGATGGCCTAACGGCTACGGCTCTCGCGGACGCCTTCCGCGCCTTCGATGCGGACGGCTCACTTTCCGTCGCTATCCTCACAGGTGCAGAGAATATGTTTTGTGCAGGTGCGGACTTAAAGAGTCTTGCCAGTGATACAGATGCGCCGCGACTCTGGGAACAGGGGAATGCGCCGCTTGGAGTTTCACGTATGCTATTGAACAAGCCCGTGATTGCCGCCATCGAAGGATATGCAGTTGCGGGTGGACTTGAACTCGCCCTGTGGTGCGATATGCGCGTTGCAGCCGAAAACGCAGTCTTTGGTGTCTATTGTCGGCGTTGGGGAGTTCCACTCGTCGATGGCGGCACAATTCGTTTGCCACGCCTCATCGGGCAGAGTCACGCCCTCGACATGATTTTGACAGGACGCGGCGTCTCCGGGCAAGAGGCTCTATCATGGGGACTTGCCAATCGGCTCGTGCCACCTGGCGAGGCATTACAACACGCTCTTACGCTTGCCAGCGAACTCGCACGCTTCCCACAATTCTGTCTGCGCTCCGACCGCCTCTCGTCCTATGAACAGTGGTCACTTCCAATGGATGAAGCCTTGAACAACGAAACACGACGCGGAATGCAGGTGCTACGTTCGGAAGAGGCACACGCCGGTGCAACCCGTTTCGCGCAAGGGCATGGGCGGCATGGGAATATGGGAGATATTTGACCAATAATAATGGATGCCAGATGGAAAATATACCTTCGGAGACCGTGTAGGGACAGATGTATCACGTCCGTCTTGCCCAATCATATATTCCCACACGGATATGATACATCTGTCCCTACACGGTCTCCGAATCATTTCTAAACCTTCATTATCACACCCACATCCAGTTTTATACCAACAATGACGCCACTGTTCCACATACCTTACGACTTATTGCCTGTCCATCGTCCAGCGAGTTTTGCTCGGTAGTATAGACGGAGATGATATACGTCTCCTTGCCCGATGTCACAATACCGGACGAGTTCATGACCCACGAGCCATCTGGAGCCGGAACCCAACCATCTTTCAATGCCACCGTTGCATTCGATGGCGCGGTATCTCCGACACCTACCTGCTGGTCTGACTCGACCTGCTCCATCAATGAAAGGGCAAGTTGTCGATCTTGAGCCGTCAGTATCTTCCCCGTTTGCAGCAGCGTCAATAGTTTGACCATAGAGCGCGGCGTGATGAGACTATAGCCCCATGAGCCATCGTCCGCCGAGAAATCTTTGATGCCAAGCTGCTGCATATAACTATCAACGCCGGACCCACTCCCTACCTCGCTGAAGAGAGCCGAGGCCGAGTCGTTATTAGAATTCTCAATCATCGTGGTGAGCAGTTGCATCTCCGAATCGTTCGGCTCACGATTCTGCTGCTCCGTCATATTGAGGAAGGTCAGCATAATCGGCACTTTCATCGAACTCGCTACCATGAATTGTGTGTCGGCATTGTAGCTATAGTATTGCTGTCGCGTCACATCATAGACAAAGGCTCCCACATTGCTCCCAATGCCATTCAAGTACGAGGCCAGCGTTGGCGAAAGCACGTCGAACGAAGACTCAGGCGTCACGTTACCCGACGAAGTGAATGCAGGCGAGTTTGCCGCTATCCAGCCTTTCGCGGTCTGTTTTCCTACGCTCCACTGCACATGATACCAGAGTATCCCATTTTGCCATTGTGAGTCACCGAGCAGTGTCAGTGGGAAATTCTGCCCCACGTGGGCAGTCGCCTGACTTACTGAGGGCGCATTATACAGAGTTGTATTTCCTGTTGCCCATACATGCTGTTGTTGAGCTATCATTACAGCAGGTGGCCCGACAGTACGTAGATAGTCCAGACCAGTCGCAAGACGTTGAACAGTGGGTTGACCAGCCGCATTGGTTGAGTCCACATCGACCACGATGCCATCACGCCAGAAGAGTTGCACGAGCATATGATGCATATTCCCATGTACTGTTGCTGTAAAGGGAATAGCAGCCGTGAGAGGTGTCCCGAAATCGGTATTCCATCCATCGGGCGAGATATCGGGACGCTGTATGTAGTTCCAGATGGATTGCGAGACAACAAAGCCCACATCTGTTCCTGCACGTGTTCCGGTCTTAATGAATGTTCCCTGACCACCATCCGATGAGGTTGCGGCAGTGCTGTTGGCAACAGAAACAGGTTGCATGAGTTCCGGCTTCATCTCCTGGCGCAGGTCAGCAATCGTGAGCAAACTGACATCACTTCCGTTATCTACGATTGGTGTTTGACCGCCAATCGTGAGCAATGTTTGTAATAATGGCAAACGGATAATGCCAGTAGCAGGGTCTCGCACTCCGGCAGAGGCTAATGTAACAAGTGGGTCTGTAACACCGTGAAGCGAGTTTCGGGTCAGCGCAGGGGAGAGCAATGCTCCCCACTGAAAGAATTGTATCCATCCCTGATTGGTGGGAAACGCAGCAGTTATCGGCACACCAAGGCTTTGTGTCCCACTATGCGCTGTGTAGTATGGCGCAAAAGTTGAAGAAATACTGAGTGATTGAGACACCGATTGTGGGAAATCGAAGGTCGGGGCTGTCACCTGTGTGTCCTCATCCCACTGGCTTGTTCCATTGCTTGCCTGTGTCTGCACACTTGCTGTAGCCATCGCTCCTTGTTTGCTCTGCTCATTTTGTCCCCGCAGAACATGGGCTGCCTTACTATGTATAATCATCCCAGTATACAGAAGTCCGCCACTCAAGAGAACTATGAGTAGCAACGGAACTGAAACAAGCGTTAGTCGATGTCGTCTTCGCCTCGTCATTAAACCTGTGTAGTATTCGATAGGCACAATGCGTACCTGCACATCGCTCAGTTTCTCATCCATGCAAATATCCTGAGAATTTAATAGCGAGCAAGCTGTCACTCTGCGGAAAGAGAAAAAATACTGCGTCTTGATCAACAATTTCCCGAACCGTATTGTTGAGTAACAGAAATTTCTCGACTTCTTTAGAAACACGTCCGATGCATGAAAAGGTAACAGGCCCTATTACTTTAGTAATTATAGAGATAGCTGCTGAGATATATTCCTTATCTCAGCAGCTATCTCTATAATTGTTATTTGATGAGGTTTTACACCCTTATGCACCACTCGCTACCGCATTTTTCACATTGGTAACGGGACTCTCATCAGCAGTGGGTGATGGTTGCGTCTTTGTCATCAGACCAGCAGCAATCTCGAAGAGTCCGAAGCCAAGAAACGTCAATCGTACAGCAGGCATACGATCCAATCCACCTTTGACGAAAAGGAATGGAGCCATTATCAATGCCGCACCGCTCACAATATCCATCGTGAGATGTGTTTTCATCGGAATCAGCTTAAACACGCCGAGTTCGTAGCGCGTCATCACACTATATCCCAGGACACTGAGTCCGGCGGCA
>DAIQNC010000446.1:483-3940 GCA_036788655.1 Ktedonobacteraceae bacterium | reverse complement strand
GTAGACCCCGATTTATCGATAGTTTTTTGGCTCGACCCCATCGATAAATCGGGGTCTACGAAGATGCCGATGTTGAAGGTGAAAATTTATAGTCACGGCATTACATAAGTTGCTACAACGATTTGCTGCACGAACCGTAGTGTTCATAGAACAATGTTGCCGAAAGGAAGATAGGTGTTATGGATTCGGCGGAACAGGATATATCATCGACGACGCGCACGATGATTACGTTTTCGACGCACGGGACGCGCTTTACGTATCGTGTCGCAGGAATTCTAGTACACAACGGGCGTGTGCTGTTCCAATATGCCCCGGACGAGCATTTCTGGTTTCTTCCCGGTGGACGTGCTGAGTTAGGAGAGTCGTCAATAGAAAGCATCAAGCGCGAAATTCGGGAAGAGTTGGGCGTAGAGCCACACACTGAACGCTTGCTGTTCGTCAACGAGAATTTATTTACGTTTCAAGGTGAGCTTCATCACGAACTGGGTCTCTACTTCCTGCTTTCTTTGCCATCCGATGCCGCCGTATACCATGCAGGAGGGACGTTCAGTCTCGAAGAGGAGACGGAACATATTCTGCTCACCTACCACTGGTTGCCTGTAGAGCAGCTTGAAACGTTGCCCGTGTATCCCATCTTCCTAAGAAGGGAGTTGGTATCTTTGCCGCAAGAGACGAAGCATATTATCGAGGTTGAACCTGAAGGGGCGTAGTGATGAACAGTTAGAGAAGGAATTGAACGTCTGTGGAGTGGGAAAGGGTGTAATGAATTAGACCCGTACATGGTAGCGTTGATGGAACATTGTGCAATAGGAAACGATATACAACCGAAAATCACAGGTATATGCTGTAATGTACGGGTCTAATTCATTACACCCTTTTGCCCACCGCCCACGTTCGATGTTTCCTGTAACCATCTATAACGAAATCCCGTCTGAGAGAAAATACCATGAATACTCTATCTCGCATCCTGAATATATTACGCTCGCTTGTTCCTGGGCCGGGCTTGTTTCTGCTGCTCATTGCCCCTGTGACGGGAGCAGTGCTGTCTGGGTTGACGCCGCCATCGCACCTGTTCAACCTGCTGACGCTCTTTTCGCTGTGCGTGGTGTATGGCGGTGGAGCGATTATATGCCGCGAATTTATGCTCTACTGGGGCAAGGGTTGGCCTACACTGCTGATGCTCGGTGCTGCTTTCGGCGTCGTTGACGAGGGGCTGTTGAATAAGAGCTTTTTTGACCCACATTGGCTCTATCTCGGCCCACTTGCGACCTATGGACGATGGGATGGCGTCAACTGGGTATGGGCAGTGCAGCAAACGGTGTTTCACGCGGTATTCAGTATTGCACTTCCCGTTCTGCTTGTCGGATTGCTTTTCCCGAAGCGACGACAACAACGCTGGGTAGGGCCACGCGGTCTACTTATCCTGCTCGTGCTATTTGCACTGGCTCTTGTTCTCGGTTTCTTCTTTGGCTCGTCGTATCATCCTCCATTGCTCCTCTACGGTGCTGCTCTGCTGGTTACTATTATCCTGATAGCTGTGGCACGTTTCATGCCGCGTACCATCAGGTTGACGAAACGGACGGATGCCGCGCCGCCGCTCCGTTTCGGCATTCTGGGGCTGCTCGGCACTGCCACCTTCTTCCTGGTCAACTTGCTGCTTCCAACCACGCTTGCACCGTTCTGGATAGCAATACCGCTTGACCTGCTCGTAGCCCTCGTCGTCGGTATCCTGCTTATCGTCATGTCTGGTAATGGCACGGGCTGGACTGACAGGCAGAGGGTGTGGTTGGCAGGGGGTGCGCTAGCCTTTTTCATCATCCTGGCACCGTTCACTGAGATATTCCAGAGGCAGCGCAATCCCGGCGGCATCACCTTCGTCGCACTCATCACGCTCGGTCTGCTCTACCTGCTGATGAGGCGTATCGAGAGGCGCGAGAAGAAGGCTGTGACGAGCCAGGGGCAGGCGGCGCAGGTTATATAGAGCGAATATGTGCTATACTCTGGATGAGTTTGTGCCGTATAGTAATGGAGATTGACATATATAAATGAAGATTTGCTTGTGGCAAAGGGTGTAATGAATTAGACCCGTACAGTGTCATGTGAATGGGAACATGATACAGTGGGGGAAGGGTGTAATGAATTAGACCCGTACATGATCGAGTGACGATGAGCATGGTGGCAAAGGGTGTAATGAATTAGACCCGTACATGATCGAGTGACGATGAGCATGGTGGATAGGGAACTGTACCATATTTGAAATTGTGGGAAGATGCTGCAATGTACGGGTCTAATTCATTACACCCTTCACCACTCCACGAATTTCCATCGTAAGTCCTCAATGTCCATCGCTAAACCCTGCACCACCCCGCCCGTGTTTCAATTTTTGAACAACATGAAGAAGGAGCGCACACATCATGAGTTCTAGCTGGTCTTCTCAACAACCTTTTACGAGTCCGGCACCCATCGTCCTACCTATGGGTGCGGATGCGACTGTCACGCTTTTTGTGGAACCGGAGAGCAAAGCGGATATCATCCTCAATGCGATTGGTGCGGCACAACAATCTATCTGGATAGAGATGTACGAGTTTACCGACAGCAATGTTGCTAACGCACTTATGGCGAAGATGATAGCTTCTCCGAACATAGACCTGCAACTGCTTTATGACCCGAAAAGCTTTCCTGCTGTTCTGTCACCTGATGGTGTGCAACTGCCATCGTGGGCATATCAAAATAAGGCAGTGAAAGCGGATGGAAGTTCCCCCGGTTATTGCCACGCAAAGTTCATGATTATTGACGGCAGTAGTGCCTATATCATGACCGCGAATTTTACCGAAGCCGCGCTCGGTGGTACGCAAGAAGCGACCAACCGCGAATACATTATTTGCGACACCGACTCGCAGGATATCCAGATGCTTCAGGCCATCTTTCAGGCCGATAAGCAAGGTGTTCCTCTTCCAGCATCAACGGCTCCTAACCTCGTCGTGACCGATATTTCTGCTCATGCGCTCATTCGTGCCTTGCTGGATAGCGCACAACAGAGCATTTATATGCAGGTTGAGGCTCTTGCTGACCCCAACACTGGTGGACGCACGGCGCAAAGTCATAGTGTAGAGGGAGCGTTGCTGAATGCGGTGCAATCGCGCCATCTACAAGATGTCAAGATTATGCTGCCGCCATTACCAGGAGCCATGACAACGATGCTCACGGTGGATAATAGTGCTGCAATCAGCGACCTGCAATCAGCACCATCAATCATGATTACGACGCAGGGTCAGTATTATATGCACGCCAAACTCATCATCGTCGATCAACGTCTCGCCTTTGTCGGCTCACAGAATTTTACTCGTGAATCGCTGAATTACAACCGCGAGGTCGGCATTCTCATCAAAAACGCGAATGTCGTGAAGACATTGACAATGACGTTTATGGCGGACTGGGCAGGGACGCAAGCACCGCA
>DAIQNC010000446.1:0-459 GCA_036788655.1 Ktedonobacteraceae bacterium | reverse complement strand
GGTGTGGAAGTGGGGGACAGGGTGTAATGAATTATACCCGTACATGGTCGTCTGCGATGAACATTGGTCGTGCAGTTGCAGGGTGTAATGAATTATGCCCGTACATAATCCGCGTTGGTGACACTATACACGATATGAAATGGGGAACGGAATATAACCGAAAATCACGGGCGTATGCTGCTATGTACGGGCATAATTCATTACACCCCTTCCCACTCCACCATGTTCATCGCAATTCTCCAATGTCCATCATTACACCCCGTTCCCAATGCACCACGTTGCACCAACGCTCCCATGTACGGGCATAATTCATTACACCCCGTCCACCACTCCGCCACGTTCAAAAGGGCCACAGTGTACGGGTCATAATTCATCACACCCCGTCCACCACTCCGCCAACATCTCCAATCCCCGATACGATGTGATACCATACATTGAGTTATTCATGGGAACACACCG
>DAIQNC010000445.1:0-3942 GCA_036788655.1 Ktedonobacteraceae bacterium | reverse complement strand
AGTTTTGCGGAAATTCGGGCCAACAACGTACCGCAAGTCCATCAAGCTCCATATCACGCAACGCATTCCGCAAAACCACATACGCTTCTCCGAAACGATGTACCTCACCACCATGTGTTTCATTCAATGTCAATAGACTGGGGGAGCGTTGAGCAGTCGATGCTATGACAGCTTCCACTGCAACGGGTGATGCATCACGAGCCTTCGCAAACACGCTTTCAAGGTCAATCTGCGTTACGCTCGTGCCAATCACTTTTGAAAGTTCAAGCTCATCAAACTGACATCCATAGAAGCCTGTGGGAGCCTGTCCAACCAGCCCAACACGGCTTCGACGTAAGCGATTGCGCGTCGCGGCGGCACGTGCAAAAGCCATGAGGGGATTGAGCAAGTTGGCTTCGCCCGGATTGCCATAGATATACTGCACGTCGTGACCTGTTTTGTGCAGTGCCTGAGATGCGATATTCGCTCCACACAGCGAGTTGAACCAGAGGCGTTCACCAACTGGCCCCGGCTCTCGCAACGCCCACAGGCAAACAGGCACGTCTACCTGCTCCGCCAGTTCAACGGCGACGCTGGCATCGCTGAAGGTAGCGCACAGGATAATTAGCACATCAGGCTCTTGCTGACGAAGCGTCTGAGCTGCGTTACGCGCAGAAGGGGCATCCATAAGCAGATCGTCGTTACCAATAATAGGCCAACCCAACGCCTGTAGTTGCTCTAACGCATTTTTCGCTGCCTCTTGCGCCGCTTCAACAGCAAAGGTTGGACGCGCTGTACAGGCAAGGCCAAGTGTTGGTATGACTGCATTACGCTCGTTTTTCATGACTCTATCCTTCTAGCCACCAGGCAACTGCTACGCACGTTGCGTTAAAATAAGTGCATCCAGGGCAACAGCAGCGGCTCCGACAATGCCTGCATCAGCACCAAAAGTGGGTGCAACAATGTCTACGGTTTCAGAAAAAAAGGCTCGTTTCCGTAATGATTGCGCCACAGGTGCAAAAAATAGCTCTCCCGCTTCGGTAATTGCGCCATGCAACACAATCCGATTCGGATTCAATACGTTGACAAGATTCGCCAGTGCGATACCGGCATATTCTCCGCAATACGCGACGATTTCCTGAGCATCAGCATTGCCGTTGATAGCAAGGTGCGCGAGAGATTGCACCATATCCTTTGTATTCCCTCTGCACTCTGCGCTGCTCCCCTCACAGATGAGAGCATCCAATGAGTGCAGATGTATTTGCTCGACCAGCGCAGGTTCCGCCGCAATAGTTTCGAGACATCCATAGTTTCCACATGAACACAGCGTTCCCATCGGGTCAACAGTGATATGTCCAAGCTCGCCAGCACCGCCATATGCTCCACGATAGGGCCGCCCATCAATAATCAAGCCTGAGCCGATACCTGTGCCGATATACACAAAAGCAAAGTCCGACCAGCCACGTCCAGCACCAAGCAGTGCCTCACCCAGAGCCATTGCACGTACATTATTTTCGATAGCAACTGGACAACCGCACTGCTGTTCAAGCATAGACTTGAACACAATGTTCTCCCATCCCAGTCGCGGCGCACGTTTGACGATGCCTTGCGGTGCATCTATCAGGCCAGCCCCGACTCCTACGAGAGAACTTTCAGTATAGCCGTTTGTGCTTAACAAATGTTTCAGCGTCTGCACAATGGTTGCTATTGCCCACTCCGGTGCATAAGGCCCGGACGTTGCAATACTTTTTCGTGCCAGCACACGCCCTCGTAGTGTACAGAGAGCGACTCGTAATGCACTCACGCCCTGATGCACCACGCCAAGCACCAGCTTCTCTTCCGGCACATCGAGCAGAATCGCGTTTGCCCCCACTCTTCCGCCACGCGCTGTGCCAACCTCGTACAGCAATCCGTCGCCAATGAGGTCACGGGTGATGTTCGTGATAGCCGCCGTTGTCAGCCCAACATGTTGAGCCAGATTAACACGTGCAAGCGGCCCCTCGCGCAGGATTGTTCGCAATATCTGTTCGCGGTTCGCTCCACGCAAACCGAGTCTGCCAGGAGATATCACCATCAGCTCACCTTGTCTCACCGCTTCACCGAAAATAATTAATTAACTTGATAAGAGAATAGTATATTCAGATTTTCGTTCTGTCAAGTGTTTACAAGAGTATTTTTTCAGGAAGACAAAAACCCTTGACAACTCCCAGTTTTTGAAGTTACACTTTTCATAACGAAAGTGGTATGAGGTATGACCACTGTGTATAATCGTTGCGTTATCAGTATTACTGTTCTTGTATTTTGAAAAAATACCTGGATGAATGAAGGTTGAGAGACCGACGTAGGGGCAGATATATCTCGAACGCATGGACATGATACATCTGTCCCTACGTCGGGAGAAATAAGGAAAATAGACATGGCAAGTACAGAACAAGTACATACGCTACAGGAAAATCTTTATATTGGGGGTCAGTGGATCGGCAATGGCCTACAACAACTGGACGTGACCAATCCTGCGAATGGCGAACTAGTTGGAACTGTGCCACTTGCGACACGTACAGAGGTACAACAGGCTATCGACTCTGCCTATCGTGCCTTTCCGACATGGGCAGAACTCCCTGCTCGTACACGCGCCGACCTGCTCAAAGGCGTCGCTGCGCGAATGCTTGAGCGTATCGACGAATTAGCGCGTTTGATGACGATAGAGCAGGGCAAGCCATTAGCTGAGGCAAAAGGCGAAATTCGCATTTCAGCCGATTACTTCGAGTGGAATGCCGAGGAAGCAAAGCGTATCTATGGCGAGACCATTCCAGCCTCGACCAGCAACAAGCGGCTCCTCGCCATTCGTCAACCCGTCGGTGTCTGTGCCGCTATCACACCCTGGAACTTTCCATCGTCGATGATTGCACGTAAGATTGGCCCGGCACTCGCGGCAGGATGTACCGTCATCGTCAAGCCCGCGAGTGCCACACCACTTTCGGCACTCGCTATCGCGCACATTTTCGACGAACTCGGTGTGCCACCCGGCGTGATGAACGTGCTACTTGGCTCTTCTAGCATGGTTGCGGACGAATTTCTTGCCAGCCCAAAGATTCGCAAAATTTCGTTTACAGGCTCAACCGAAATTGGGCAGCAGTTGATGCAACGCGCCGCACACGACCTCAAACGGGTCTCATTGGAGCTTGGCGGACATGCCCCTTTCATTGTCCTTGATGATGCTGACATTGAACAAGCTATTGCCGGGGTTATTGGTTCAAAGTTTCGCAACGCGGGTCAGACCTGTATCTGCACCAACCGCCTCTACGTGCAACGTGGCATCTACGAGCAGTTCTCACAAAAGTTGGCGGAGCACGTCGCACAATTACATGTCGGAAACGGTCTTGAGCCATCCACAGAAGTCGGGCCAATGATCGATGCCTCTGCGGTAACAAAGGTGGAGCAACACGTCAATGATGCCGTGCAACGTGGTGGACGAGTGCTGGCAGGTGGGGCGCGTGAACATTCGCAAGGGAGCAATTTCTATCAGCCCACACTTGTTGCCGATACACCAGACGATGCCCTTGTCGCGCACGAAGAGACGTTCGGGCCGCTCCTACCCATGTGGGCATTCGACTCTGACGAAGAGGTTATCGAACGCGCCAACAACACGCCCTATGGCCTCGCCGCCTATATCTACGGACGCGACTATGCCCGGCTCATACACGCCTATGAGCAACTCCAATATGGCATCATCGGCGTTAACGATTCCGTACCAACGGTTCCACAAGCACCATTTGGTGGCGTCAAGCATAGTGGTTTCGGGCGTGAAGGTGGTCATCAAGGCATGGATGAATACCTCGATTGGAAATTCGTTTCCATCGGTCTGTAAATTGTGGAAACCGCCCATGTTGTGCCGTGATTTATCACGGCTGTGAGTGTATTCATCTGGTACACAGCCGTGATAAATCACGGCACAACATAAAG